>NZ_LZKD01000305.1:0-8463 GCF_001668695.1 Mycobacterium sp. E2497 | reverse complement strand
GTGGCGCCGGAGGCGGCCTGGAAGGGAGCTCGAGCGATGACGACTTCACGGACGGCGACCGCGGGTGTCGCGGCGGCGGCGGCGCTGGCAGTGGCGATAGCAGGGTGCGGCAAGCATTCGACGACGTCAACGCCGTCGAAGTCGGGGTCGTCCAGCTCGGCCACCAGCGCACCCAGTTCTACACCGACGTCGTCGGCATCCGCGCAGGCGAACCAGTACGTCGGGCTGTTGATCCAGGCGAGCGACATCAACGCGCCAATCCCGTTCACCGCCACCCCGCCGACGAGCAACCCGAACGGTCAACCCGGCGTCGCGACGACGTTCAAAGACGAGGACGGCAGCCACGTCATCAAGGACACGATCCAGGTGCTCGCGGACCCCGACGCCGCCACGAACGCGTTGAACACGGCCAAGGGCGCGCAGGGTGACGTGATCAAGAACCCGACTACCCAAGCCGCCAACGTGGGCACGGGTGGAACGACGTTGATGGGCAATTCCCCGGACAAGAGCAAGGGCGTGACGATACTGCTGTTCACCGAGGGCAAGGCGTTCGTCACGCTGGAATTCGACGGGCCGCCCGACACGCTTGCCCCCGCCGACTTCGTCAACGACGTGGGCCAGAAACAAGACGCGGCCATCAAGAAGGGGCTCGGCGGCTGAGCGCCGGTTGATCGCCCAACGCACCGAGGAGCCCGATGACCGTCATCAACGGCCTGCCCGCCCATGCCCTGCTGCTGCACTTCGTGGTGGTGCTGGTACCGCTGACCGCCGTGCTGGAGATCGTGTGCGTGTTCTGGCCGACGGCGCGCCGGGGCCCACTGTTGTGGCTCGCATTGATATCGGCTGTCGCCACCATGGTGTTGACGCCGATCACGGTTGACGCCGGGGAATGGCTTTACGACCTGAGGGCCAAACCCAGCGCCATCCTGCAGAAGCATGCCACCCTGGGCGCCACGATGACCTACTTCTCGGCCGCGCTGCTGGCGGCCGCGCTGGTGCTGGTGGTGATGCGGCTGATCGAACGCCGCTCGGACAAGAGCCGCGTGGTCGTCCGGGCGACGATCGCGATACTGGTGCTCGCCGTCGCCATCTCATCGATGGTCCAGATTTACCGCGTGGGTGATGCTGGCGCCCAATCGGTTTGGGGTGGCGAAATCGCCCGCCTGCAACAATCCCATCACGCGGGGTAGCGGTCGCCAGTACACCTAGGCGGGCGCCTATGCCGTGGGCGTGAGCAGGAACAGCCGGAATTGCCGCCCACCCGCGCGATCCTGGGCGACTTGATAGTTCGGCCAGTGCGCCAGCACGGTCGACCACGCCTCGTCGCGCTCCTCGCCGGTGAGCAACCGCACCGTCGCGACGAAACGCTGACCGCGCCTGCGGACGGTAACCCGTTGCGTGGCCTTCAGATTCGCCGACCACGACGGGTGGCGATCCCGGCCCCAGTTGGAGCCGACCACCAACAACCCGTTCTCGACGGGCACGTACTGCACCGTCGCCGTGCGCGCCAGCCCGGTTTTGCGACCCGACGTCGTGACCTGAACGTTGGGCACACCGGCGAGATCCAGAACGCCGAGCCGCCCGTTGGTCGCGAACCGCAGCAGTGCCTCGAGCCCTTCAGCGACCGGCCGGCCATTCAGGACGAGCCTGCGGTAGGCCGCCGGATTGCGAGCCACCCGCTGGAGCGGATTCATACGAAGACTGTATTCCCGCGCGGCCCCGCCCGGGCGTCGGAGCAATGAAATCGCCTTGAAGTGCCGGGGATTGGGGATCCGGACGCTTCATAGCGCGACGGCCGCCACGCCCGTTAAATAAATTGCTTGATTTAATCGGCCTCGCGGTGTTCACTGAGGCGATGACCGCCGAGCGGATCGCTCGCTCCGACAGGTCGACGGGTACCCGCGAGGCGATCTTGTCGGCCGCGGAAGTGCTGTTCGCCGAACGCGGCATGTATGCCGTGTCGAACCGGCAGATCAGCGAGGCGGCCGGGCAAGGCAACAACGCCGCCGCTTGCTACCACTTCGGAACCAGGACCGACCTGCTCCGCGCGATCGAAGGCAAGCATCGGGAGCCGATCGAGGAATTGCGGGCCCAGATGCTGAGCGCCATCGGCGATTCGGCCGTACTGCGCGACTGGGTGGGCGCGCTGGTGCGGCCACTCACCGATCACCTGCACGCGCTGGGCACGCCCAGCTGGTACGCCCGGTTCGCCGCCCAGGCGATGGCCGATCCCACGTACCGTCACGTCGTCACCAGGGATGCGCTCGCCTCGCCACTGCTCGTACGGACCATCGACGGCATCAACCGGTGCCTTCCCGATCTGCCCCGTCGGGTGCGCTCGGAACGAATGGTCATGGTGCGCAACCTGCTCATGCACACCTGCGCGGAGCACGAGGGCGCGCTCGCCGAACACGGACCGCGTTCACGTTCGGCATGGCCGGTCGCCGGCGAAGGGCTGATCGACGCGATCGTCGGCCTGTGGCGCGCACCCGTCCACGTGGCCGCCGCGGGCGGCTAGTCCTCGAACCCGAGAACCCCCAGATCCCAGGAGAGCGATGACAGACGCCTCGACCGCCACCGATATTCCGGAGTTCCCGATGTCGCGGGCGCCGGGTTGTCCGTTCGCCCCGCCGCCAAAGGTGTTGGAGCTCAACGCCGGCACCCAGCTGAGTCGCGTCCGGATCTGGGACGACAGCACGCCGTGGCTGATCCACGGCTACGAGGCGATCCGGGCGTTGTTCACCGATTCGCGCGCCAGCGTCGACGACCGGCTGCCGGGATATCCGCATTGGAACGAGGGAATGCTGGCGACCGTGCACAAGCGACCGCGGTCGGTGTTCACCTCCGACGCCGAGGAGCACACCCGATTCCGCCGGATGCTGTCGAAACCATTCACCTTCAAGCGCGTTGAGGCGCTCCGGCCGGCGGTGCAGAGCATCACCGACGACCACATCGACGCGTTGCTGGCCGGCCCCAAGCCCGGAGACCTGGTCAGCACGTTGGCACTGCCCGTCCCCTCTCTGGTGATCAGCCAGTTGTTGGGTGTGCCGTACGAAGACGCGGATTTCTTCCAGACCCAGGCCCAACGGGGCATGGGCCGGTACGCCACCGAGGAGGACACCGCACAGGGCGCGGCATCGTTGGCGAAGTACCTGGCGAACCTGGTGCGGACCAAAATGGAAAGCCCCTCCGAGGACTTGGTGTCCGACCTCGCCGAGCGGGTCAACGCCGAGGAGCTCAGCGTGCGGGAAGCCGCGCAGTTGGCCACGGGTGTGCTCATCGCCGGCCATGAGACCACCGCCAACATGATCAGCCTGAGCATCGCGGCCTTACTCGACCACCCCGACCAGCTGGCGCTGCTGCGCGACGCCGACGACCCGAAGGCGATCGCGGTCGCGGTCGAGGAATTGATGCGTTACCTCAGCATCATCCAGACCGGTCAGCGCCGCATCGCCGTCGAGGACATCGAGGTGGCCGGCGAGACGATCCGCGCGGGCGAGGGCATCATCCTCGATGTCGCGCCGGCGAACTGGGATGCCCGGCAATTCCCCGACCCGGAGCGGCTTGACCTGCTCCGCGAGGACGGCCCGCACGTCGGTTTCGGCTACGGCCGCCACCAGTGCGTCGGGCAGCAACTGGCCCGGATGGAGCTGCAGATCGTCCTGCCCACCCTGCTGCGCCGCGTCCCGACGCTGCGGCTCGCGGTGCCGCTGGAAGAGCTGCCGTTCAAACACGACGCGCTGGCGTACGGCCTTTATGAGCTTCCGGTCGCATGGTGAAGCCCGGTCGGCTTCGCCCGCGAACCCTCTACCCGGAGGGTGTGATCGGTGCGCCCAAACACCGCCGCGGCCACGCCACCGGTGCCAGCACGGGGCTGCCCCCCGGCACCGAGGTGTTCTCCGCCGACAACCACATCTCGGTGGCCGACGACATCTTCTACGAGCACTTCCCCGACGACCTGAAGGATTACGCGCCGAGAATCTGGTACGAGGACGGCGCGTACCTGCTCGGCCGACCGGGGCAGTCGATGGTGGTCGGCGATTTCAGCGCGGTGCTGATGCAATACGACGATCTGGCCGGCGCGGTGAGCAACAACATCGATGCCCGCGTGCGTGAACTCGCCGAGGACGGCGTCGACAAGGAACTCGTTTTTCCCAACGCGGTCCTGGCGCTGTTCCACTACCCCGACAAGGACCTGCGGGAGCGCATCTTTCGTATCTACAACGAACACATTGCCGCCGTGCAGGAACGCTCCGGCGGCCATTGCTACGGCGTCGGTTTGATCAACTGGTGGGATCCGCGCGGCACCCGGCGCACGCTCTCGGAACTGAAGGCACTGGGGCTCAAGACGTTTCTGATGCCGATCAGTCCCGGCATCGACGACAACGGCCACGCGATCGACTTTTCGAGCACCGCGATGAGCGCGGTGTGGGACGAGATCGAGGACGCGGCCCTGCCCGTCGCCCATCACATCGGCGAGAGCCAGCCGAAGGTGCCGAGCGAGGTCAACAGCGTCGCGGTGGCCATGATGGTGAACATCGACTCTTTCCGGGAGATGTTCTCCAAGTACGTCTTCGGCGGCATCCTGGACCGCCACCCGGGGCTGCGGGTCGGCTGGTTCGAGGGCGGCATCGCCTGGATCCCACCGGCTCTGCAAGACGCCGAGCACGTGCTGGCCTCCTATCGGCACATGCTCGCACACCAGCCCGAGCATGACGTGCGTCAGTATTGGGACGCCCACATGTGCGCGTCGTTCATGGTGGACGGCCTCGGGCTCGCCCAGGTCGACGAGATCGGGATCGACAAGGTGATGTGGTCCTCGGACTACCCGCACAACGAAAGCACCTACGGATACTCGGAGCGGTCGCTGGCCGCGGTCGTTGACGCCGTCGGGCCGGAGGACGCGGTTCGCGTCGTCAGCGGGAACATCAGAAACTTCCTGGGGCTCTCATGACCGATTCGCTCGCCGCTCGCGGCTCCGTGATCGATATTCCCGACGAACCGGACCGGGTCCGCATGCGGGCCGAGATCGGGGCGCGGCTGCGGTCCGCGATGGCCGACCACGGCGTCGACGCGTTGATCCTGTTGATGAACGGGTATGTGGGGTACGCGACCGGCGCCAGCTGGCCGCTACTCGACGCCGGCCTGTCACACGTGGAGCGCCCGGTCGCCGTGGTGCTCGCCGACGACGAATACCCGCACCTGTTCATGCCGTTCCGCGGTGGGGCGTCCGCGGAGTCACCGGTACCCGACGACCATCTGCACGGTCCCGTCTACCTCGAATTCGACCACGGTGTCGAACAGTTCGCGCGCGAGTTGGCCGGGCTGATCCCGCCGGCCGCGAACGTCGCCGTGGACGAGCTGACCGGGGCGATGCGCAGGGCCGGCCGCGCGCTGTTCCCCGCGGGCGCGCCGACGGACGCGGCGATCGTGCTCGCCGACGCGCAACTGGTGAAGACGCGTGACGAGCTGTCGTGCCTTCGCCGCGCGGCCCGCATCACCGAACAAGCCATCGTGGACGTGCAGCGGGCCCTGGTGCCGGGGGTGCGGCAGACCGACCTCTCGGCCACGCTGGTCCGTCGCGCATTCGAGCTGGGAGCCACCACGAACATGCTGGAGGCCATCTGGCAGGTGATGCCGAGTTCGCGGGAAGCCGGGGTGTGGACGACGCATGGCGACCTTGCGCTGCCGCTGCTGCCCACCGATCGTGAGCTCACCGCCGGTGACGTGCTGTGGACCGATATCAGCATCACCTACCTCGGCTATTGCTCGGACTTCGGCCGGACCTGGGTGGTCGGCGAACGGCCCACGCCGCGACAGCAGGACCAGTTCCGGCAATGGCGGACCATCCTGGACGCGGTGCTCGCGGTGACCAAAGCCGGCGTCACGTCGGGTGATCTGGCGCGGGCGGCGATCGCCGCCAATGGCGGCCGCAAACCGTGGTTGCCGCACTTCTACCTGGGGCACGGCATCGGCACCTATCCCGCCGAAGCTCCCATGATCGGAACGGATCTCGGTGAAGAGTTCGACGACCACTTCGTCTTCCCGCCCGGGATGGTTCTGGTTCTGGAGCCCGTGGTGTGGGAGGACGGCACGGGCGGCTATCGCAGTGAGGAGATCGTGGTGATCACCGAAGACGGCTACCAGCCGATCACCGACTACCCCTACTCCCCCTATGGCGACTGACCTGCTACCCGACGCGTACGCGCTGCGGACGGGCCGTCGGGAACGCGCGCTGGCCCAAATGGATGCACACGGACTCGACATCCTGGTGCTCGGGCGGCAGGCCAACATTCGTTACGTCACCGGCGCCCCGCAGCTGTGGATCGCCGGGACGCGGCCGTTCGGTCCGATGTGCGTGCTGGTGCGCGCCACCGCGGACATCTACCTCAACAGCACCGACGACGCGGGCGTCCCGGAAGAGATCGGGCACGATCACCTTTACGGATTGGCGTGGAACCCGATGACCCTGATCGACGTGCTGAAGAAGATCGACGGCACCGACACGGCACGGCGCGTCGGAACCGACGCGATCACACCGACTTTCGCCGCGTTGCTGCCCGAAGCCTTTCCCAACGCCGACATCGTCGACGGCGAACCGGCCATGCGGGCGGCGCGGCGGGTCAAGACGGCCGACGAGATCGTGGCGATGACCACCGCGCTGCGCATCTCCGAACGCGGATTGGCCGCGGCCCTCGGCGAATTCGGGCCCGGAGTGCCGGAGCGGACGCTGGCCGCGGCGATGATGGAGGCCATGGCCGCGGGCGGCGTCAGCACACCGGCCACCCAGGACGCCGCCTGGGTCACGTCAAAGGAGCACCCGTGGCGGCGCGCCGATTCGGGGGAGGTGCGGCCGGGTGACCTGGTCGCGTTCGCGGCCGGGGCGCTGGCCAATGGCTACGTCGCGGAGGTGGGTCGAACCTGGCCCGCGGGCGATACCGTCGACAGCTCTATCCGCAAGTTATTTGGCCGTTCGGATGTGTTGTACGACAACATGCTTGCGGCCTGTCAACCCGGCGCGCCCACCTCCGACTTGGTGACGGCCTATCAGGCGGCCGGCGAACCGATTCCACCGATGCCGATCGCACACGGCCTGGGGCTGGGGTTCGATCCACCCGTGGTGTCGCAAACACTGATGGCCGCCGGCGAACGGGACCAGCTGGAGGCGGGCATGGTGCTGGCGATCACCGCGTACGTCTGGCAGGAGAGCGTCGGGGCGGTATTCCGGCGGGATACGGTCCATATCACCGAGGGCGGCGCAGAGGTGATGACGACCAGCCCGGTGTGGGACGGCACCTGATCACTCCCCAGCCCTCCGCCGGACCGCTGAAATCACTTGTGTCACTTTGGCTTCAGTGGCCTCTGCGAGGCCATTTTTGTCGGTAGGGGTGGCTAGTTTGGCGATATGAGTCCAAGCAGTCATCCAGATGTCGACGCGGTGTTCGACGACCTTGATGCAGCCTTGGCTCGCGCCCGCGCGTTGCCCGTGGACGCGATGACCGTCTCGCAGCAGCTGGCAATGCTGGAACGCAGTGAAGGGGCACGCCGACAACTACCGGCCATCGAGCACCCGCTGATCAATAGCCTGGCACGCCGGGCCACTCCCGAAGAACTCGGCGGAAAGCTGTCCCATGCGATCGCCGAATCGGTGTTGATCAGCCGCGCCGAAGCGTCGAGGCGCATCAAGGAGGCGACCGACCTCGGGCCGCGTTCCGGCCTGACCGGCGAGCCTCTGGAGCCGCTGTTGCCGGCGACGGCTGCCGCCCAACGCGAAGGAAAGCTGGGCGCCGGGCAAGTGGCCGTGATCCGCAGGTTTTTCCATCATCTGCCGGGATGGGTGGACTTCGCCACCCGCCAGGCCGTCGAGGCAGACCTGGCCACGCACGGCACGCAGTATCGCCCCGAACAGCTGGCCGAGCTGGCCGACCATATCGCCGACTGCCTGAACCCCGACGGCACCTACACCGACGAAGACCGCGCCCGGCGGCGCGGTCTCGCGCTGGGCAAGCAGGGCCCCGACGGTATGTCCGAGCTGCGCGGCATGCTGTCCCCCGAGCTGCGCGCCACCCTGGAAGCGGTGCTGGCCAAACTCGCGGCACCCGGCATGTGTAGCCCGCTGGATGACACGCCCTGCGTCGACGGGACACCGACGCAAGAGGCGATCGACCGCGACGCCCGTAGTGCCGCCCAACGCAACCATGACGCGCTGCTGGCGGCGTCACGTGCGTTGCTGGCCTCGGGAAAGCTGGGTCAGCACAACGGGTTGCCGGCCTCCATCGTCGTCACCACGACGCTGCAAGAGCTCGAGTCGGCCGCCGGGCGCGGCCTGACCGGCGGCGGCACCACCCTGCCGATGAGCGATGTCATCCGGCTGGCCCGCCACGCGCACCAACTTGTTGAATTGGGAGCAAGAGAGCGTGGCCTGCAGCCATGCTTCTCTAGGCGGTGGCCGGCTCCGCTCGA
>NZ_LZKD01000304.1:0-9688 GCF_001668695.1 Mycobacterium sp. E2497 | reverse complement strand
CTCGTGGCACAGGTGCAACAACGCAGCCTGGCCGCCTATGAACACCAAGACGTACCCTTCGAACTCCTCGTCGAGCGCCTGCGCCCCACCCGCAGCCTCAGCCACCACCCCCTGATCCAGGTCGTCCTCGCCTGGCAGAATGTCGACGTCGCCGATCTCACCTTGGGCGATCTTCACGTCACGCCGCTGCCCACCGATACCCGCAGCGCGCGAATGGATTTGGTGTTTTCGTTGACTGAGCGTTGGAGTGAGGATGGTCGGCCCGCCGGGATTGGTGGGGCGGTGGAGTTTCGTACCGATGTGTTCAACACCGCTCGGGTGGAGGCGGTGGTCGCGCAGGTGTATCGGGTGTTGGTGGCCATGGTGGCGGATCCGGGGCGGCGGTTGTCGTCGATCGATGTGCTGGAGGAGTCCGAGCGTGCGCGGCTCGACGAGTTGGGCAATCGGGGGGCGCTGAGCGCTCCGGTGTCGACGGGGTTCTCGATTCCGGGGTTGTTCGGCGCGCAGGTGGGGCGTGCGCCGGAGGCGGTGGCGATCACCGAGGGGGAGCGGTCGTGGACGTATCGGGAGGTTGATGAGTGGTCGACTCGGTTGGGGCGCTTGCTTGTTGAGTATGGTGCCGGGCCGGGGGAGTGTGTGGCGGTGTTGGCCGAGCGGTCGGCTCAGGCCGTGGTGGCGATCCTGGCGGTGCTCAAGGCCGGGGCGGCCTACCTGCCCATCGACCCGGCCCTGCCGGCAGCACGCATCGAATTCATGCTCACCGACGCCATACCGGTCGCCGCCGTCACCACCGCGGGCGTGCGGTCGCGGCTGGACGGTTCCGACGTCGCCGTCATCGACTTCGACGACCCCGAACTGGCAACCCAACCCGGCTGCGCACCCCCGCCGCCGGACCCCGGCGACATCGCCTACGTCATCTACACCTCCGGCACCACCGGGGTCCCCAAGGGTGTCGCCGTCACCCACCACAACGTCACCCAGCTGCTGCAGTCGGCCGAGGAAGAACTGGCGCTGGGTCGGGTGTGGTCGCAATGCCACTCGCTGGCCTTCGACTTCTCGGTCTGGGAGATCTTCGGGTCGCTGCTGCGCGGCGCCCGGCTGGTCATCGTGCCCGACGCGGTGGTCCGCTCGCCAGACGAGCTGCACGCCACGCTGATTCGCGAACAGGTCAGCGTGCTCAGCCACACCCCTTCGGCGGTCGCGGCTTTGTCCCCGCACGGTCTGGAATCAGTCACGACGCTGGTGATGGGCGGGGAGCCCTGCCCGCACGAGGTGGTCGACCGGTGGGCGCCCGGGCGGGTGATGGTCAACCAGTACGGTCCGACCGAGACCACGATGTATGCGGCCATGACCCCGCCGCTGACCGCGGAAACCGGAGCGCCGCCGATCGGCTCCCCGGTACCCGGTGCGGCGTTGTTCGTGCTGGACGCCTGGTTGCGGCCTGCCCCCGTCGGTGTGGTCGGTGAGTTGTACGTGGCGGGCCAGGGTGTCGCCTGCGGGTACCTGGGCCGGTCGGGGTTGACCTCGTCGCGGTTCGTGGCCTGCCCGTTCGGGGAGCCCGGACAACGGATGTATCGCACCGGGGACCTGGCGTGCTGGCGTGCCGACGGGCAGCTGCAGTACCTGGGGCGCATCGACGATCAGGTCAAGATCCGCGGCTACCGCATCGAGCTCGGCGAAATCCGCACGGCGCTCGCCGGTTTGGCGGGCGTCGGGCGGACGGCGGTGGTCGTCCGCGAGGACCGTCCCGGCGACAAGCGCCTCATCGCCTACATCACCGGCACCGCCGACCCGGCCGATATCCGCACCCGGCTTGCCGGGCGGCTGCCCACCTACATGGTCCCGGCCGCCGTCGTGGCGGTGGACGTAATCCCGTTGACGGTCAACGGCAAACTCGACACCCGCGCCCTGCCCGCACCCGACTACCAGAGCACCGAGCAGTACCGCGCCCCCGGCGACGCCGTCGAGGAGATCCTGGCCGGCATCTACGCCCAGGTGCTGGGCGTCGAGCGCGTCGGGATCGACGACTCCTTCTTCGATCTGGGCGGGGACAGCATCTTGTCCATGCAGGTCGTGGCCCGCGCGCGGGCGGCCGGTGTTCTGTTCCGCCCGCGCGACGTCTTCGTCGAACAGACGGTCGCCCGGCTGGCCCGGGTGGCCGGCGTAGCCACCGGCGACGACGTGACCGATGACGGCATCGGCCCGGTGGTCGCGACCCCGATCATGCGCTGGCTGCAGCAGATTGACGGTCCGGTCGATCAGTTCAACCAGACCATCGTGGTCCAGGCCCCCACCGGCGTCACCCACGACGACGTGGTGGTGCTGCTGCAGGCCCTGATCGACCGGCACCCCATGCTGCGGCTGTGTGTGGACGACGACGGCGCCGGCGGCTGGTCGCTGCACGCGCCCGAGCCCGGCGCGGTCGACGCGCGCAGCTGCCTGCACGTCGTCGACGCGTTGTCCGAAGAGGCGGTGCTGGCCGCGCGGTCGCGATTGGACCCGGCGGCGGGCGTGATGCTGCGCGCGGTCTGGGCGGAGCCCACCGGGCGGTTGGCGTTGATCGTCCACCACCTGGCCGTCGACGGGGTGTCGTGGCGAATCCTGTTGGAAGACGTGAACATCGCCTGGGCCCAACAGCGCACCGGGCAACCGATCGCGTTGCCGCCCGGCGGGACGTCGTTCGCCCGCTGGTCGGCGATGCTTCAGGAGCATGCCCGGCGCCCCGAGGTCGTCGACCGGGCGGGCGCGTGGCGCGACGTGGCGGCCGCCCCGGCGCCGTTGCCGGCGGTGCGCCCGGGCGCCGACACGTACGAGACGGCCGGACAGTTGTCGGTGTCCCTCGACGCCGACACCACGCAAATGTTGCTGGGGGCAGTGCCGGCGGCGTTTCACGCCGGTGTCCAGGATATTTTGGTGGTCGCCCTCGGGTTGGCGATCAACGAATTCCTGGGCACCGGCGCGCCGCTCCGTATCGATGTCGAGGGTCACGGCCGCGACGAGGACGTCGGACCGCACGTCGTCCTGTCGCGCACCGTGGGGTGGTTCACCGCCAAATACCCCGTCGCGCTCCAGCTCGGCGCACCGCACTGGCCGAAGGTCAAAGCGGGCGAGCCCGAGCTGGGCGCGCTCGTCAAGGACGCCAAGGAGCAACTGCGTGCGCAGCCGGACGGGCCGACCTACGGGCTGCTGCGCTACCTCAATCCCGAAGTGGGCCTAGAGGACCCGGACCCGGTGATCGGGTTCAACTACCTGGGACGGCTCGGGGGGACGGCCGAGCTGTCCGACGAGTTGTGGCGGCCCGATCCGGACAGCCAGTCGTTGACCGCCGCGGCGGCCGCGCTGCCGATGCCGCTGGGGCACACGCTGGAACTCAACGCCGGTGCCATGGAAACGGCGAACGGCTCTCGCCTGCAAGCCAATTGGACGTGGGCGCTCTCGGCGCTGACGCGCGAACAAGTCGGCCGACTCAGCCAACTGTGGTGTGACGCCCTGGCCGGCATCTGCGCGCACGTGCGCAACGGCGGGGGCGGCTTGACCCCGTCGGACATCGCCCCCGCCCGGCTGAGCCAGCAGCAGATCGACGAGCTGTGCCGGCAATACCCGGTCGCCGACGTGTTGCCGTTGACGCCGCTGCAGCGGGGACTGCTCTTTCATGCCGGCGCCGGGCTCGACCCCGCGGACGACGTGTACGCGGTGCAGCTCGACATCACGGTGTGCGGCCCGCTCGACCCCCAGCGCCTGCGGGAGGCGGTTGGCGGCGTGCTCAGCCGGCACCCCAACCTGATGGCCCGGTTCTGCGAAGCGTTCGAGGAGCCGGTGCAGATCATCCCCGCCGACCCGGCCGTGGCGTGGCGCTACGTCCAGCTCGACGCCGACGATGCCGACCCGGACGAGCAGGTCGCGCAGCTGTGCGCCGCCGAGCGGGCCGCGGTGTGCGACCTGGCCACCCGCCCGGCGTTCCGGACCGCGCTGGTCCGCACCGCGAAAGACCGCCACCGGTTCGTGTTGACCGTCCACCACATCGTGATGGACGGATGGTCGCTGCCGATCGTGCTCCAGGAGATCTTCGCCGGCTATTACCGGGAGCGGTTGCCGCCGGCGGCGCCGTACCGCAGCTACCTCACCTGGCTGGCCGGCCGCGACCTGGCGGCCGCGCGAGCGGCGTGGCGCCACGTGCTCGACGGCGTCGACACCCCGACGTTGGTGCGCCCACCGGGACCGGCGGGGCGGCGCGGCGTCGCCACGTTCACCGTGCCGGCGGACACCACACGGGCGCTCAGCGGGCTGGCCCGCGCATCGCACACCACCGTCAGCACCGTCCTGCAGGCCGCCTGGGCGCAGCAGCTGGCATGGCTGACCGGTCACGACGATGTGGTCTTCGGCGCCGTGGTCTCCGGCCGCCCGACCGAGGTGCCCGGCGCCGAATCGATGGTGGGCCTGCTGATCAACACGGTCCCGGTCCGGGCGACGATCACCGCGGCGCAGACCGTCGCCGGGCTCCTCGACCAGCTCCGCCGCGCCCACAACCAGACACTCGACCACGAGCACCTGGCGCTGGCCGAAATCCACCGCGCCACCGGCCACGACCAGTTGTTCGACACCCTGTTCGTGTACGAGAACTACCCGATCGACACCGCCGCGCTGGCCGGCGCCCACGAAGTCACCGTCACCGAGTTCACCAGCCGCGAGTTCAACCACTATCCGCTCTCGGTGCAAGCCGTGCCGGGCGACGAACTGGGCCTGCGCGTCGAATTCGACACCGACGTCTTCGACGCGGCCGGCATCGAGACGCTGATCGAGCGGTTCCGCCGGGTGCTCGTCGCCATGACCGCCGACCCGGACCGCCCGCTGTCGGCCATCGACAGCCCCGAGGAGCCGGAGCACACCGTCGCATGGGGCAACCGCGCGGTGCTAGCCGAGCCGGTGACCGGGCGCTCCATTCCGGAGATGTTCGCCGCGCACGTGGCCCGTGCCCCGGAGGCGGTGGCGCTGAGCTTCGAAGGCCGCTCCATGACGTACCGGGAGCTGGACGAGGCCGCCAACCGAGTGGCGCGCCTGCTCGCGGCCCACGGCGCCGCACCCGGAACCTTTGTGGCGCTGCTCTTTTCGCGATCCGCCGACGCCGTCGTCGCGATCCTGGCGGCACTCAAGGCGGGGGCCGCCTACCTGCCGATCGACCCCGGGCTGCCGGCGGCGCGGATCGGGTTCATGATCGCCGACGCAGCGCCGATCGTCGCCGTCACCACGGCCGACCTGCGCTCGCGGCTCGTCGGCTCCGGCGTGCCGATCATCGACGTGCATGACCCGCCGGCGGACACGGGCTCCGCCACGGTCTTGACCGCGCCGGCCCCCGAGGACATCGCGTACCTGATCTACACGTCCGGCACCACCGGCGTCCCCAAGGGTGTTGCGGTCACCCACCACAACGTCACCCAGCTGATGACGTCGCTGCATGCGCCCCTGCCGGCCGCGGGCGTCTGGTCGCACTGCCACTCGCTGTCCTTCGACGTCTCCGTCCAGGAGATCTTCGGCGCGCTGCTGGATGGCGGGCGCCTGGTCGTGGCGCCCGAGGCTGTGGTCCGCGCACCGGAAGAGCTGCGCGCCTTGCTGATTCGCGAACGGGTCAACATCCTCAGCCAGACCCCGTCGGAGGCCGGAACCCTGTCGACCGAGGGCCTGGATGCCGTCGCGATGGTGATCGGTGGCGAACCCTGCCCGCCCGAGCTGGTCGACCGGTGGGCACCGGGCCGGGTGATGGTCAACGCCTACGGCCCCACCGAAACCACCGTGGACGCGGCCATCAGCGCGCCGCTGACCCCGGGCGCCGGGGCGCCGATCGGGTCGCCGGTGTCCGGCGCTGCGCTGGTGGTGCTGGACAGGTGGCTGCGGCCGGTACCGGCCGGAGTGGTCGGGGAGTTGTACGTGGCCGGTCGCGGCGTCGCGTGCGGATACCTGGGCCGATCCGGCTTGACGGCATCGCGATTCGTGGCCTGCCCGTTCGGTGGGACCGGGACGCGCATGTACCGCACCGGGGACCTGGTGCGCTGGGGCGCCGACGGGCAGCTGCGGTATGTGCGGCGCGCCGACGATCAGGTCAAGATCCGCGGGCATCGCATCGAACTCGGCGAGATCCACGCCGCGCTCCTCACTTTCGAGGGCGTGCAGCAGGCGGCGGTCGTCGCCCGCGAGGGCCGGTTGGTCGGCTACGTGACCGGAACCGTCGAACCGGCCGGGATCCGCGCCGCGCTCGCCGAGCGGTTGCCGCCCTACATGGTGCCCGCCGCGGTCGTCGTAGTGGACGCAATCCCGTTGACGCTCAACGGCAAACTCGACAAGCGGGCGCTGCCGGCACCGGAATACCACGACTCCGAGTCCTACCGCGCCCCGGCGACACCGGTCGAGGAAATCCTGGCCGAGATCCACGCGCGCGTATTGGGATTGGCCCGCGTGGGGGTCGAGGAGTCGTTCTTCGACCTGGGCGGCGATTCCCTGGCGGCCATGCGCCTGGTCGCCGCCGTCAACGCGGCCCTGGACACCCACCTGTCGGTGCGTGCGGTGTTCGAGGCCCCCACCGTCCGCCGATTGGCGCCGCTGGTGGGGCCAGGCGGCGATGGACCTGCGCGCGTGGTGGCCGGGGCGCGGCCCGCGGTGCTGCCGCTGTCCTTCGCCCAGTCCCGGCTGTGGTTCATCGATCAGCTGCACGGGCCGTCGCCGGCATACAACATGGCCGCGGCGCTGCGGCTGCGCGGGCAGTTGGATTGCGCCGCGTTGCGCGCGGCGCTGGCCGATGTGCTGGCCCGTCACGAAAGCCTGCGCACGGTGTTCGTCGCGGCCGAAGGCACGCCCCAGCAGGTGGTGTTGCCGCCGGAGCACGCCGACGCCCGGTGGGAGGTGGTGGACGCCGCCGAATGGTCCCCGGCGCGGTTGGAGCAGGCCGTCCGGGCTGCCGCGGGACGCCCGTTTGACCTAGTTGCCGAGATACCTTTGCGGGCAGAGCTTTTCAGGATCGCCGAGGACGAACACGTCCTGGTGGCCGTGGTACACCACATCGCCGCCGACGGCTGGTCGCTCACCCCGCTGGTGCGCGACCTCGGCGTGGCCTACGCCGGCCGGTGCGCGGGCCGGGCCCCCGGTTGGGTGCCGCTGCCGGTGCAGTACGCCGACTACACCCTGTGGCAGCGGAGCCGGCTCGGCGAACTCGACGACCCGGACAGCCCGATCGCCGGGCAGTTGCGCTACTGGCAGGACGCGCTGGCCGGGATGCCCGAGCGTCTCGAGTTGCCCACCGATCGGCCCTATCCGACCGTCGCCGATCAGCGCGGTGCCAGTGTGAGCGTGGAGTGGCCCGCCGACCTGCAGGACCGGGTGCGCGAGCTGGCGCGGGCGAACAACGCGACCAGTTTCATGGTGATCCAGGCCGCCCTGGCGGTGCTGCTCGCCAAACTCACCGCGAGTTCCGATGTCGCCGTGGGCTTCCCGATCGCCGGCCGTCGCGATCCCGCACTGGACGACGTCGTCGGCTTCTTCGTCAACACCTTGGTGTTGCGGGTCGAGCTGTCCGGGGATCCCAGCATCGCCGACCTTTTGGCCCAGGTGCGCCGGCGCAGCCTGGCCGCCTACGAACATCAGGACGTGCCCTTCGAGGTTCTCGTGGAGCGGCTGAACCCCACCCGCAGCCTCGGGCACCATCCGCTGGTCCAGGTGATGCTGGCCTGGCAGAACACCGGGCCCGCCGAACTCGAGCTGGGCAATCTGCAGGTCACCGCGCTGCCGGTGGACACCGGCACGGCCCGCACCGACCTGTTGTTCTCGCTGGCCGAACGCTGGACCGCGGACGGCCGGTCCGCCGGGATCGGCGGTGCAGTGGAGTTCCGCACCGATGTGTTCGACACCGCTACCGTCACAACGCTTCTGGCGCGGCTGCGGCGGGTGCTGGAGGCCATGACCGCCGACCCCGCCCGCCGGTTGTCGTCCGTCGACGTGCTCGACCAGGCGGAGCACGCCCGCCTCGAGGTCATCGGCAACCACGCCGCGCTGAGCCGGCCCGAGCCGGCGGCGAGGTCGATTCCGGAAACGTTCGCCACGCAGGTGGACCGCGCGCCGGACGCGGTGGCCATCAGCTGCGGGGGCCGCGGCCTGACCTACCGCGAGGTCGACGACAAAGCGAATCGCCTGGCGCACCGGCTCGTCGAGGTCGGCGCGGGCCCGGGGGAGCGGGTGGCGCTGCTGATGCCCCGGACGGCCGAGGCGGTCGTGGCGATCCTGGCGGTGCTGAAAGCCGGGGCGGCCTACGTGCCGGTCGATCCGGGGCTGCCGGCCGGGCGGATCGGCTTCGTCCTGCACGACGCCGCACCCGTCGCCGTGATCACCACGGCCGGCCTGCGGTCGCGGCTCGACGGTTGCGACCTGCCCGTCATCGACGCCCACGACGACGACGTCGACGCCCGCCCCGCCGGGCCGCTGCCCGCCGCAGCGCCCGACGACATCGCCTATGTCATCTACACCTCCGGTACGACCGGGACCCCCAAGGGCGCGGCGGTCACCCACCGCAGCGTCATCGAGCTGCTGGATTCGCTGGACGCCGAGCTGGAGCTGGGCACGGTGTGGACGCTGTGTCACTCGCTGGCCTTCGACTTCTCGGTGTGGGAGATGTTCGGCGCGCTGCTGCGCGGGGGACGCCTGGTGGTGGTGCCCGACGCGGTGGTCCGTTCGCCGGAAGACCTGCACGCCTTGCTGGTTCGTGAACAGGTCAGCGTGCTGAGCCAGACACCGTCGGCCTTCTACGCGTTGCAGACCGCCGATGCGTTGGCGCCCGAGCTCGGCCGGCAGCTCAAGCTGCAGACGCTGGTGTTCGGCGGCGAAGCGCTCGAACCCCGGCGCCTGGCCACGTGGTTGGACGGCCATCCGGGACGCCCACGCATCGTCAACATGTACGGAACGACCGAGACCACGGTGCATGCCTCGTTCCGCGAGATCGTCCACGGCGACGTCGACGGCGGCGGCAGCCCCATCGGAATTCCCCTGGCGCATCTCGCCTTCCTGGTGCTGGACAACTGGTTGCGGCCGGTGCCGGCCGGGGTGGTCGGCGAGCTGTACGTGGCCGGCCGCGCGTTGGCGTCCGGATACGTCGGCCGGCCGGCCCTGACGGCGTCGCGGTTCGTCCCGTGCCCGTCGGGCCCGCCCGGGCGACGCATGTACCGCACCGGGGACCTGGTCCGCTGGGGTGCCGACGGGCAGCTGCAGTACCTGGGCCGCTCCGACGACCAGGTCAAGATCCGCGGCTATCGCATCGAGCTCGGCGAAATCCACGCGGCCCTAATCGGTTTGGACGGGGTGCAGCAGGCCGCGGTGATCGCCCGCGAAGACCGTCCCGGGGAGAGGCGGCTGGTGGGCTACGTGACCGGGCACGCCGACCCGGCCGGCGTCCGCGCCGCGCTCGCCGAGCGGCTGCCCGCCTACATGGTGCCCGCCGCCATCGTCGTCGTGGATGCGATCCCGTTGACCGTCAACGGCAAGCTCGACACCCGGGCCCTGCCGCCGCCGGACTACCGCGATCCCGGTCGTTACCGCGCCCCGGCCACCCCCACCGAGGAGATCCTGGCCGCCATCTACGCCCAGGTCGAAGAACGAGTCGTCGACGCCGACCCGGTCGAGGCCGAGGACCTGGGCGTAGATGGCGGCCAGGATC
>NZ_LZKD01000303.1:0-3911 GCF_001668695.1 Mycobacterium sp. E2497 | reverse complement strand
GGATCGATCGGCAAATACGCCGCCCCCGACTTCAGCACACCCAAGATCGCCACAATCGCCTCGGCCGAACGGCCGAAGAGCAGGGCCACCGCCTCACCCGGGCCCGCACCCCGGCCAATCAACAAGTGGGCCAACCGGTTCGACGCCTCATCCAACTCCCGATACGTCACCGAACGACCCTCAAACGTCACCGCCGCCGCCTCAGGCCGGCAAGCCACCTGCCCGGCGAACAACACCGGAATCGACGCCGGCCCCCACACCTCGGTCAGCACCTCGTCGTTGCCGAGGGCACGCAGCCGGGCATGTTCGGCCTCGTCGAGGACATCGACGTCCGAGAGCGACCGCGTTGCGTCGGTCGTCAACGAGACCAACACGCGTTGTAACCGGTCGATCAGGGTCGCGACGGAGCCGGCGTCGAACACATCGGTGCGGAACTCCACCGCCCCGCCGATGCCGGCGGGTTGTCCGTCGTCGGTCCAGCGCTCGGCCAACGAAAACACCAGATCCATGCGCGCCGTGTGCATGTCGAGCGGCAGCGAAGTCGCACGGAGATCGCCCAGGACCAGTTCGGCGGGCCCGTCGTTCTGCCAGGTCAACATGACCTGGACCAGCGGATGGTGGGTGAGGCTGCGGGTGGGGTTGAGCCGTTCCACGAGCGCCTCGAACGGCACGTCCTGGTGTTCGTACGCCGCGAGGCTGCGCTGCCGCACCTGCGCCAACACCTCTGCGAGAGTGGGGTTTCCGGCCAGGTCGACGCGGAGCACCAAGGTGTTGACGAAAAAGCCCACCAGTTCTTCCAGCGCCTGGTCTCGCCGCCCGGCGATCGGAAAGCCCACCGCCACATCGGAGGTCGCGCCGACTTTCGCCAGCAGCACCGCCAGGGCAGCCTGCAGCACCATGAAGCTGGTCGCGTTGTGCTCACGAGCGACCTCGCGCACGCGCTGCTGCAGCTCCGGCGGCCACTTCACGGCCACGCGGGCGCCGCGATGGTCGGCCACCGGCGGGTAGGGCCGGTCGGTGGGCAGCGCGAGGCGCTCGGGCAGTTCGGCCAGGGCCTCTTGCCAGTAGCGCAGCTGCCCGGCGATCGGGCTGCCAGGGTCGTCCAGTGCACCCAGGTTGGCCTGCTGCCACAGCGTGTAATCGACATACTGCACGCTCAGCGGCGCCCACGCGGGCGCCTCGCCCGCGCACCGGTGGGAATAGGCCACCCCGAGATCGCGCACCAGCGGGGTCAGCGACGATCCGTCGGCGGCGATGTGGTGGACGACCGCCACCAAGACGTGCCGGTCCGGTGCGACTCGGAAAAGCCAGGCGCGCATGGGAATTTCGGCGGCCAGATCGAAGGTGTGGCGGGCAGCGGTCTCGATGGCCTCGTCGAGGCGGCCCGCCGACCACTCGGCGGCGTCCACCACCCGCCAGCCGAAGTCGGCGCGAACGGCGGGGACGACCACCTGCCGGGGTGTTCCCTGCGGTGCGGCGAACACCGTGCGCAGGCTTTCGTGCCGGGTCACGACGTCACCCAGCGCCGCCCCGAGCGCCTCGACGTCCAGGGCCCCGTCCAGCTGTATCGCCGCGGCCAGGTTGTACACCGGCGACGGTCCCTGCAACTGATCGGTGAACCACAGGCGGGATTGGGCGAACGACAACGGCACCACCGCCGGCCGCGCACCGGCCACGATCCGGGCGGGCCGGCCCTCGCCCGCACCGAGACGCTGAGCCAACTCCCGGATCGTGGGCGCCTCGAACAGCGTTCGCACTTGCAGGTGGGCGCCCAGGCCGGTGGTGACCGCCGCGACCAAACGCATGGCCGACAACGAATCCCCGCCGAGGTCGAAGAAGGACTCCTCGACCCCGACGCGCTGCAGCCCCAGGACGCGGGCGTAGATGCCGGCGAGGATTTCCTCCACCGGTGTGGCCGGGGGCCGGTATTCGCCGCTTTCCTGGTAGTCGGGTGCGGGCAGGGCGCGGATGTCGAGTTTGCCGTTGATGGTCAGGGGCAGTTCGTCGAGTGCGACGACCGCGGCGGGGAGCATGTAGCTGGGGAGCAGGTCGGCGAGCCGGGTGCGGATCTCGGCCGGGTCGGCGGTGCCGGTGAGGTAGGCGATGATTCGCTTGTCGCCGGGACGGTCCTCGCGAGCGACCACGGCCGCCTGCTCGACGCCATCCAAACCGGTTAGCGCCGTGCGGATTTCGCCGAGCTCGATGCGGTAGCCGCGGATCTTGACCTGCTCGTCGGCCCTACCCAGGTACTGCAGCTGCCCGTCGGCGCCCCAGCGCACCAAGTCCCCGGTGCGATACATCCGTTGTCCGGGCTCTCCGAACGGGCACGCCACGAACCGCGATGCGGTCAGTCCGGCCCGGCCCACATACCCGTACGCCACGCCATGACCGGCCACGTACAACTCGCCCATCACGCCGCCGGGCACCGGGTTGAGCCAGCCGTCCAGCACGAAGAAGCCCAGGTGCGCCAGCGGCACACCGATGGGGCTGACGCCGGTGGCGACGTCGCCGTCGCCGATCTTCCGGAACGAGGCGTGCACCGTGGTCTCCGTGATGCCATACATGTTGATCAGCCGCGACACCCCCGGCCGATGGTGCAGCCATCCGCCGAGCCGCTGCGGTTCCAGCGCCTCGCCACCGAACACCACGGTCCGCAGCTTCAGCCGTCCGCCCAGCGCGGGCGAGAGCGCGTAGAACGCCGACGGTGTCTGGCTGAGCACGCTGACCTGTTCGCGAATCAGCGTGGCGTGCAGCTCTTCTGGCGAGCGGACCACCGCGTCGGGCACGATCACCAGCCGGGCTCCGCGCAGCAGCGACCCGAAGATCTCCCAGACCGAGAAGTCGAAGGCCAGCGAGTGGCATTGCGACCACACCCGCCCCAGCGCCAGTTCACGGTTCACCGACTCCAGCAGCTGGGTGACGTTGCGGTGCGGCACGGCGACACCCTTGGGGACCCCGGTGGTGCCGGAGGTGTAGATGACGTAGGCGATGTCCTCCGGCGACGGCGCCGGGAGCCCGTCGCCGGGCTGCGCCTCGGCGGCGGGGTCGTCGATATCGACGACGGCGAGGTCGAACCCGTCGAGCCGGGCCCGCAACTCGGGGGTGACGATCGCGGCGATCGGCGCGGCGTCGGTGAGCATGAATTCGATGCGTGCCGCCGGCAGGGCCGGGTCGATGGGCAGGTAGGCCGCCCCGGCCTTGAGCACCGCCAGGATCGCCACCACGGCCTGAGCCGACCGCTCGGCCAACACCGCCACACACTCCCCCGGCCCGGCACCATACTCAACAAGCAAGCGCCCCAACCGAGTCGACCACTCATCAACCTCCCGATACGTCCACGACCGCTCCCCCTCGGTGATCGCCACCGCCTCCGGCGCACGCCCCACCTGCGCGCCGAACAACCCCGGAATCGAGAACCCCGTCGACACCGGAGCGCTCAGCGCCCCCCGATTGCCCAACTCGTCCAGCCGCGCACGCTCGGACTCCTCCAGCACATCGATCGACGACAACCGCCGCCCCGGATCCGCCACCATGGCCACCAACACCCGATACACCTGCGCGACCACCGCCTCCACCCGAGCGGTGTTGAACACATCGGTACGAAACTCCACCGCCCCACCAATCCCGGCGGGCCGACCATCCTCACCCCAACGCTCAGCCAACGAAAACACCAAATCCATTCGCGCGACATGGGTGTCCACCGGCACCGGGGTGACCTCGACGTCGCCCAGCGCCAGTCCCGCGGCGGGCCCGCTGTGTTGCCAGGGCAGGTTCTGCCAGGCGAGGACGACTTGGATCAGGGGGTGGTGGCTGAGGCTGCGGGTGGGGTGTAGCCGCTCGACGAGGAGTTCGAAGGGTACGTCTTGGTGTTCATAGGCGGCCAGGCTGCGTTGTTGCACCTGTGCCACGAG
>NZ_LZKD01000302.1:0-1195 GCF_001668695.1 Mycobacterium sp. E2497 | reverse complement strand
GCCCCGGGCGAGGCGGCCACCGCTCACCTTTCTTCCATGGGCCTTATTCCACCGCCGCGGCGAGCGGCAGCGTGAGCCGGAACCTTGCCCCGCCCTCGTGCGGCAGACACACCAGCTCGCCCCCGTGGGCACGCGCCAGCGCCCGGGCGATCGGCAGGCCCAGCCCGGCGCCGCCGTGATCGCGGGCGCGCCCGGCGTCCAGTCGCACCAGCCGTTCGAAGATCCGCTCGCGCCCGTCGTCGGGAATGCCCGGGCCGCTGTCGGTGACGGTCACCTCGGCGGCATCGGTGCGCCCACGCACGTCGACCGTGATGGCTCCCCCGCGCGGGGTGTAGCGGCGGGCGTTGTCGAGCAGGTTGGACAGGATCTGCGCGATGCGGGTGGGGTCCGCGTCCAGAAGCAGCTCGGTGGCGCCGGTGCGGCTGATGGTCAGTTGCGGCGCCAGCATCGCGGCCCGGTGGGCTTCGGCGTCGGCGATCGCGGCCAGGTCGACGTCGTGGGTGTCCAACGGCAGGCCGGCGTCGATGCGGCTCAGATCGAGCATGTCGGAGACCAACCGCCCTGCGCGCCGCGCGTCGGACAGCAACAGGCTGGCCCTGCGATATTGACCGTCTGCCGCGTCGTCGCCCTGCTGCTGGGAGGCGCTGGTGGCGAGTTGTTCGGCGGCGACCTGTATCCCGGCGATCGGGGTGCGCAGTTCGTGGGCGGCGTCGACCATGAAGCGCCGGGTTGCCGTCTCGGCGCGCCGGGCCGCGTCGATCGCACGCTGGGCCCGGCGTTCGGAAGCCTCCAAGGTATCCAGCATCCCGTCGAAAGCGCTTGCGGCCCGGCCTAATTCGGTATCGGGACGGTCGGGGCGCAGCCGCCGCCCGCGATCACCGGTCCGGATGTCGTTGGCCAGCGCGGTCAGCCGGTCCAGTGGGCGCAGCGCCACCCGGCTGACCGCCACCAGCAACAGCGCGGCGACCAGCAGGGTCACCACACCCGCGCCGATCATCAGCGCCCGCAGTTGATGCGTCACCTGGGTGGTTTGCGTGGTGTCGGCGACCAGGATGACCCGGGCGCCGTCCGGCAGCGGGCGCACCACGGCCGTCGCGGTGGCGTCCGGCGGGGGTGGGGGCGGCGGCGGAAGCTGGACCCGGACCGTCCAGACAAGACCGGTGATCGCGAAGGTGGCGAGCGCGCCGAGCAGTAG
>NZ_LZKD01000301.1:0-20753 GCF_001668695.1 Mycobacterium sp. E2497 | reverse complement strand
CAGGTAACCGAGCGGGGCGTCTTCGGCGAGGGCCATGTCAACGATATTGACATATTTCGGCCGTCTGGACGTCGATTCGCGGCGCGAAGTTGGGATTGCCGGCCGGTCAAGGGGGTACCCGAGCAGCGGCGGCACCCGCTCGCACGCGCTTATCAGGAGGTTTTCATGCCGAAGACGGCGAAAGGCGGCAAGCCGAAGAAGGACGAACTGCCGAGCACCTTGCAGCGTTCCGGCGCCAAAGCGCAACGCACATTTGCGAAGACGCACGATGCGGCCGCCGAGGAATACGGCAGCGAAGAGCGCGCCCACCGGGTGGCGTACTCCGCCCTCAAGCACAGTTTCGAAAAGGTCGGCGACCATTGGGAGGCCAAGGACGCGAAGGGGCCGTCCGACGAGCGCGCCACCAGCGGCGGCCCGCGAGCCTCCGGGGCGACCGCCGAGGGCGTGGACGCCAACGCGAGCAAGAAACACCTGCTCGACGTGGCCCGGCGACTCGACGTCCGGGGCCGCTCGACGATGAGCAAGCCGGAGTTGGTCGACGCGATCGTCAAACACAACCGGCGGGTCCGCGGCCGTTGAGAAACGCGCCCGGCGGCCGCGCCGATGTGACCGAGACAGCACCCCCCGGCGCCGTTTAGACACGTGGCCACCGGGCATCCCGCCAGCCATGGTTGCGTCCACCACCCCTAGTCAGCTGCGCCAATGCCTCAACGATGTGGACTTTCCGGCGAACAAGCAGGACCTGCTCGAGGCCGCCGGTCGCAATGGCTGCAACGAGAACACGATCCGCGCCCTGCGGGGCATTCCGCCCGAGACCTACAACAACGCCGCCCAGGTCGCCGCGTCGGTCACCATCGCCGACGAACACGACGTCCGGGACGGCGACCAGGCCGCGGCGCGCCGCTCCCACACCAAACCCGGGCTCGCCGAGAACGGCAAGGACATCCCCGTCCAGAGCCCGATCGTCGAGGAGCTGGGCGAGAACCGGGGTTCCTGACTCCGGCGCGTCACGCGCTGACGGCCGAGCCGTCGAACCACCAGTGCCAGCGGGCATTTCGACCCGAGTTCGGCCCATCGATGCCGTGAGTGACCTTCGGCCCGGTCCGAGGGGCCCTAGACCCTAGCCGCCGATGGTGCGTGGTGCTCGAATTCCCTGAAGGGGTCGGGTTTCGCGATGGAGGGCAGGGGTCATGAAGGTCATGGTTGCGGCGACTTTGGCCGGGCTCGCGGTCGGCGCGACAGCGGCGGCCCTGGCCGTGGGCACCCTGGTGACGACGGCACTCGATCGACCCGACGACGCCGACGGCCGTGCGGCGACGGCCGATACCGAATTCTTGTGCGTTGACAGGCCAATCTCCTTGCCGGACAATCCCTTAGCCCCCGCCGACAACGTCCCGACGGCCGGATGCCAGGGCGGATGGTCGCCGTGGGGCGGCGGCACCTACTGCGATGGCAACCCGTATCCCGACGGCAGCTACGACCACTGCGTCAGCGTCTCCGTGTTGGGGTGGGGCGGCACCCAGTGCTACCGCGTCTGCCCGCCGGATCCCGCCAACCCGGCGGTCCCGCTCGGCTGGACGCCCGGCATGGTGTGCCCGTTCCGCCCGTAACCGCGGCGCCGGAGGGGCTCACAGAACCGGCCGCGGCAAAACCCATGTGCTTTCTCTTTCGTGTTCGAAGGTCCGTCATGCATTGCTGCGAGCAAACGGTTCTAGGATTCGTGCGGCGGCGGCCCGGCAGTCGGGATGTCGGCGTCGTCGTCGGCAGGCGGCTCGGGGTCACGCCATTCCTCGGCGCGACTGGACCGATTTCCGCGCAGCGTGCCGTCCAGCTTGTGTTCGAGTTCGTCATCCTCGCGCGGACTGTGCTTGGAGCTTCCGCGTTCCGTCGACGTTGCGTACCGGTCTGGCTGGTCTGGCTCCGACTACCCCCAGAACGGGCGCTAATCGCGCTGCCGGGGCCCACCGTGGGGTCCGCATATCACTGATACGGCGTGAATGGCGATACAGATGTTAAGAGCTGATGCGAAAGATGCTGTCCAGCAAAAAAATCCATTTCGGCAGGCAAGCGGCACCTATTCCGGAATTTAGGCACGCGAACACGTTTAGAGCGGATGACAAATGGCTATGGCCCGCTTATGTGCGTATTGCCCTTTCGGGGGGCGATTGTTCGACACGAAAGGAATGGACAATGAAGGTCACCAAGACGGCCGTGAAGACAGCCGCCGCTGCCGGGGGGATAGCGGCGGCGGGCATTTTCGCCGCGGTGCCGGCTTCGGCCGCGCCGCCGCCCAACATTCAGGGTTTCGGCACCAGCGAAAAACTCGTCGACGGGCCGCTGATCACGGACTACACGGTCAGCAACCTGCAGCCGAGCAACGCAGCGATTCCGGGCTACACGCCCAAGGGGACGCTCTACCAGGCGGACATCACCGCCCGGTCGGACGGTGGAGTCGTGACCCCGATGGTCAACGACTTCATCGCCCGCGGTCCCAATGGTCAGAACTACCGGGTGATCGACAAGGTTGGGGTCCCGAACGGCCTTAACCCGGCGCCGATCCCGCAGGGCAACGAGTCGACCGGAACGCTGTACTTCGACGTGACGGGCGCGCCGCCGAACGGCGTCGTCTACAACGACGGAATGCAAGACATTCTGATCTGGACCTCGAACGTGCAGGGTGGCGCGGCACCTGGCGCCCCGAACGCCAGCCCGGCACCGGGCGCTCCGCCCAGCCCGGCCCCGGCCCACACGTAGTCCGGCTTGCGGAAATCTCCCCGCGTCGCGTGCGACGCGGGGAGTTCCGTTTTTCTGGCGGCGGTGCATCGTGCGCGCATGAATCGGGTACCCGGCACCCATGAGTAACCCGGATCACAGGCCAGCCGAAATACGCGACCAGGCGCAGGTCCATGCCGAGCAGGCGCGGGCGACGATGGAGGAGCGGCGCAGCGACCAGGGCGGCGGATTGAGCGGTTGGGTCGCCGAGCGCGCCGGCAGGTGGGATCTCAGCGGGCAGGACGAGACCACCCTGCAACGCCAGAAGTACCTCTGGAATGTCTTGGTGGACTACTGGTTTCGCATGGAGATCGACGGCTGGGAGAACGTTCCGGCGCCGCCGGCACTGCTGGTCGGCATCCACTCCGGCGCTCCGTTCGTCTGGGATGCCTGGACCGTCGGTCTGCAGTGGTGGCGTCGTTTCGGTCAGGAACGCCCGCTACACGGCACGGCGCATGACGCGTTGATGGCGATTCCGGTGATCGGACGGTACTTCCGGTCCATGGGGGTGCTTCCGGCCGCGCCGGACGCCATCGCCACCGCCCTGGCCGAGGGGCGTGATGTTGCGCTGTGGCCCGGCGGCGAAGTGGACTCGCTGCGCCCGTGGATCGAGCGCGACCAAGCCAACCTGGCGGGCCGAAAAGGGTTCGTGAAGATGGCGATTCGGGCGGGCGTTCCCGTCGTGCCGATCGCCACGGTGGGCGGCGCCGACGCGATGCCCGTGCTGATCCGCGGTGACAAGCTGTCGAAGGCCTTGCAGCTCGACCGCCTGCTGCGCCTCAAAGTGTTCCCCTTGGCGATCTCACTGCCGTGGGGGATCGCGCCCGCGGCGCTGCCGCAGCTTCCGCTGCCGGCCAAGATCAGGACTCGGTTCATGCCGGCCGTGGAACTCGACCACGATCCCGCACGCGCGGAGGACGAAGCCTACGTCGACCGCAAGTACCGTGAGATCCAGGACTCCATCCAGCAGGGCATGGACGCGCTCGCCCGCAAGCGCGCCTTCCCGCTATTCGGCTGACGAAAGAATCAGTGCGGCAAGGTGTTCGAGGCGGAGGTCGCCGTCGCCCACATCACCGTCGGTTCGCTGACAATCCATTCCGGATGCGGTGGGGTCGCCGCCATGTAGCCCACGCCTCGGACGGTGTCGATCATCGACTGGTGCCGAGGACCGAGCTTGGCGCGCAGTCGGCGGACGTGGACGTCGACCGAGCGGACGCGGCCGTTGCTGTCGTAGCCCCACGCCTCGTGCATCAGGCGGGTCCGCGTGAAAGGCCGACCGGCGTGCTGTACAAGGAAACTCAGCAGTTTGAACTCGGTCAGCGTCAAACCCAGGTCTCTGCCCTCCAGTGACCCGGTGAAGCCGGTCGGGTGCAAAAGCAGGGCGCCGAATCTCAGGCTGCCGTCGATTGCGTTGCGCCGCTGCGTAATCGCGCGCCGCAGCCGTTCCTGCAGCTCGTTGGCGTCGGCGCCGGACGGCATGACGTCGTCAACGACCCCGTCACCGTCCCAGTCGCCGTCGACCGTCACTGCGCCGGTCCGCTCCACCAGGGCCACCACCGCGGTGGCGGGGGCCTCGGTGGTCAGCCGACGGCACGCCTCCCGGGCGGCCGCGAGGTCGCCACGCGCGTCGACAATTGCGACGTCGCCGGGATCGGCCGGCGCATCGCGGTCACCGGTCAGTGGCGCGCGTCTCTTGATTCGCGCGAACGACGGCAGGGGCGGCAGCGCCCCGTCGAAGTCGTCCGCGTCGGTCAGCAATAGAACGTCCAACCAACATCTCCCGAACTTCGCGTGGGTGTTCCCCCCGCCGTAGGCATCCCGCAGAGAGATGTCTGCCAGCGCAGCGCTGATTACCCGCTCGTCGCGAAATTAAGCAGAATGTCTCGAGGAGATTGCCGACCGCGCCGGCCTGGCTAACTCGGCGCGCCCCTCGTCGCCGGAAAAAGTCGATGGGTCCGGTCCGTTTGCACAGACCGGACCCATCCTTCCAGCAAGCTACTGATTGGCCTTCTGGCGCTGCTCAGCGGCCTCGGCGCCGCCGCGCGCCGCCTCGGCCTCGGCTTCCTTCTTCGCCGCGTCTCGCTGTGCTTCCGCCTTGTCCTGCTGGGCCTGGCCCTCGCGGGTCAGGTCGTCACGGCCGATCACCGCACCAGCGGCTTCCTTGGCCTTGCCCTTGACGTCTTCGACGACGCCCTTGACAGCTTCAGCAGGTCCCGAGTTGTTGTCCGCCATGGATCAGTTCCTCCTCATAGGCGTACCTTGAGCGATCGCTCAATGCCGATCGCCGAGGCGACCGGTCCGGTCAACGGCGGGTTGGCCCTTATTCTCAAGACCGTGAATTCCCACCGCGTTGGTGCGGATTCCCCCTGTCGGCCATCGCTCAAACATTCGCCGGCCGAGGGCGGCGGGGTGGGCCGACGGCCGGCCGGACCTGGGTCGATCTGCTCGAAAAGCCGTCCGCATCGCCAACTCTGCGCATAATGCACCCCACCGGCGCCCCGTTGTGCTGCGATGAGGCAGGATGTGAAATGCCGTTCCGGATGTGCTCACCCCGGGATGGCACTCTCATGCGAGGAGCCTGATGACGGAGTCCAGCGAGCCCCCAGCCGCCGGCGCGGCGGCTCCGAAGGAAAACATGGCACCGGAGAACGGATCGGCCGCCGGGCAACCGCGAACCCGGCCCAAGTACTCCCGGGTGTTGCTCAAGCTTGGCGGCGAGATGTTCGGCGGTGGCCAGGTCGGTCTGGACCCCGATGTCGTGGCGCGGGTGGCCCGCCAGATAGCCGAGGTGGTTCGCGACGGCGTCCAGGTCGCCGTCGTGATCGGTGGCGGCAACTTCTTCCGCGGCGCGCAGCTGCAGCAGCGCGGCATGGAACGCACCCGTTCGGACTATATGGGCATGCTCGGCACGGTCATGAACAGCCTTGCGCTGCAGGACTTCCTGGAGAAGGAAGGCATCGTGACCCGGGTGCAGACCGCGATCACCATGGGCCAGGTCGCCGAGCCGTACCTGCCGCTGCGTGCCGTACGGCACCTGGAGAAGGGGCGGGTGGTGATTTTCGGGGCCGGCATGGGGCTGCCGTACTTCTCCACCGACACCACGGCCGCGCAGCGGGCGCTGGAGATCGGCGCGGAGGTGGTCTTGATGGCCAAGGCGGTCGACGGGGTGTTTTCCGCGGATCCCCGGCAGAACCCGCACGCCGAGCTCATCGCCGCGATCAGCCACCGCGAGGTCATCGACCGAGGCCTGCGAGTGGCCGATGCCACCGCGTTCAGCCTCTGCATGGACAATGGCATGCCGATCCTGGTGTTCAACCTGCTGACCAATGGCAATATCGCCCGCGCGGTCGCCGGTGAGAAAATCGGGACACTGGTCACCACCTGAGGGGAAGAGCGAAGATGATCCGCGCTGGCGACGACGCACAACGCAGTGATGAACAGGAGCGGGCGCAATGATTGACGAGGCTCTCTTCGACGCCGAAGAGAAGATGGAGAAGGCCGTAGCGGTGGCCCGTGACGACTTGTCAACCATTCGGACCGGCCGCGCCAACCCCGGCATGTTCTCCCGGATCGTCATCGACTACTACGGCGCCACCACCCCGATCACGCAGCTGGCCAGCATCAACGTGCCGGAGGCGCGGCTCGTCGTGATCAAGCCCTACGAGGCCAGTCAGCTCGGCGCGATCGAAACGGCGATCCGCAACTCCGACCTGGGCGTCAACCCCACCAACGACGGCACCCTCATCCGGGTGGCGGTGCCACAACTCACCGAGGAGCGACGGCGGGAGCTGGTCAAACAGGCCAAGGGCAAGGGGGAAGACGCCAAGGTGTCGGTGCGCAACATCCGCCGCAAGGCGATGGAGGAGTTGCATCGCATCCGCAAGGACGGCGAGGCCGGCGAGGACGAGGTCGGCCGGGCGGAGAAAGACCTGGACAAGTCCACCCACCAGTACATCACCCAGATCGAAGACCTGGTCAAGCACAAAGAAGGCGAGCTGCTGGAGGTCTAGCGGCCGCCCAGCAGCTGAGTTCACCCAGGTCCGTGGCTAATACCGGCGCAGCCAGCCCGCCCGACGAGCCGCCGCGTGAGGCCACCAAGGCCACGCAGGCGGCCAAGAAGACGTCCCGTGCGGGACGTGACCTGCGCGCCGCCATCGCGGTGGGCGCGGGGATCGGCGGCGTGTTGATCGTGACGCTGGTGTACGCGCCGCGCTACTGGGTTCCCATCGTCGCGCTCGCGATCTTCGTCGCCACCATTGAGGTGGCGCGGCGGCTGGGCGAGGCCGGGTACGTCATCCCGCTCATCCCGTTGCTGATCGGCGGCCAGGTCACCGTCTGGCTGACGTGGCCCTATCATGCCGCCGGCGCCCTGGCCGGGTTCGGCGCCACCGTGGTGGTCTGCAACGTGTGGCGGCTGTTCATGCAGGACAACAGCAAGCGGCCCGAGCCGTTCGCCGGTTCGCCTTCGGCGAATTACCTGCGCGACGCGTCGGCGACCGTGTTCCTGGCCGCGTGGGTACCGCTGTTCGCCTCGTTCGGCGCCATGCTGGTCTACCCGCAGGACGGCGCGGGCCGGGTGTTTTGCCTGATGGTCACCGTCGTCGCCTCCGATGTGGGCGGCTATGCCGTGGGCGTCCTGCTTGGCAAGCACCCGATGGTTCCCGCGATCAGCCCGAAGAAGTCCTGGGAGGGTTTCGCCGGCTCGCTCTTCTTCGGGATCACCGCGGCGATCCTGACGGCCACCTTCCTGGCCGGCAAACCGCCCTGGATCGGCGCGCTGCTGGGCGTCGTCCTGGTGCTCACCTGCACGCTCGGCGACCTGGTCGAATCCCAGATCAAGCGCGACCTGGGCATCAAGGACATGGGCCGCCTGCTGCCCGGCCACGGGGGTCTGATGGACCGGCTCGACGGCGTGCTGCCGTCGGCGGTCGCGGCGTGGACGGTGCTGACGCTCGTTCACTGAGAAGGGCCGATACTGGACTGGTCATGGTCCAACAACTGGTTTTCACCGAACCCCGCCCCGCCAGGCCGCCGCGGCACCTGGCCGACTTGGACGCGGAAGGCCGCGCGTCGGCCGTCGCTGAGCTGGGCCTGCCGGCGTTCCGCGCCAAGCAGCTCGCGCATCAGTACTACGGCCGCCTGATCGCCGACCCGCGCGAGATGACCGACCTCCCGGCCGCCGTGCGGGACCGGGTCGCCGAAGCGATGTTCCCGCGCCTGCTCACCTCGGCCGCCGAAGTCACCTGTGACGCCGGGCAGACCCGAAAGACGTTGTGGCGCGGCACCGATGGGACGACGTTCGAGTCGGTGCTGATGCGCTACCCGCAGCGCAACACCGTGTGCATCTCGTCGCAGGCCGGCTGTGGCATGGCCTGCCCGTTCTGCGCGACGGGGCAGGGCGGACTGACCCGTAACCTGTCGACCGCGGAGATCCTCGAACAAGTGCGTTCGGCCGCGGTCGCCCTGCGGGATGACTTCGGCGATCGGCTGTCCAACATCGTGTTCATGGGCATGGGGGAGCCGCTGGCCAACTACGCCAGGGTGGTGGCCGCGGTGCGTCGCATCACCGAGCCGCCGCCGCACGGCTTCGGCATCTCCGCGCGCTCGGTCACCGTGTCGACCGTCGGGCTGGCTCCGGCCATCCGCAAACTGGCCGACGAGCGGCTCGGGGTGACGCTGGCGCTGTCGCTGCACGCGCCGGACGACGAACTGCGCGACACGCTGGTGCCGGTCAACAACCGGTGGAAGATCGCCGAGGCGCTCGACGCCGCCCGCTACTACGCCGACGTCACCGGTCGCCGGGTGTCGGTGGAGTACGCGCTGATCCGCGACGTCAACGACCAGCCGTGGCGGGCCGATCTGCTCGGCAAGCGCCTGCACCGGGCGCTCGGCCCGCTCGTGCACGTCAACCTGATCCCGCTGAACCCGACCCCGGGCAGTGAGTGGGACGCCAGCCCCAAGCCGGTAGAGCGAGAGTTCGTCCGGCGGGTCCGGGCGCAAGGGGTTTCGTGCACCGTCCGGGACACGCGCGGGCGGGAGATCAGCGCCGCGTGCGGACAGCTGGCCGCTGACGGCGGGTAGCTGGAGCGCAGGCGATCAGGCAGGGGCGTGCGGACAGCTGGCCGCCGACGGCGGCGTAGCGCCTACCTGATCCAGCCGCGCCGGCGGCCCCACAGGTCGCGGACCAGAGCGGCGAGCACCAGCGCGGCGAACCCGATGAGGAACCAGTTCTCGACGTGGCCGACGTGGTTGCCGCGCAGCATCGCCAGCAGGAATCCGAAGATCACCAGACCGGTGATGTGCCAGGTGCGGTGATTGATCCTGCTCCAACCCCACGCAGCCGACGGCACCTCGACGGTGTCGACGCCGGTGAACTGTTCCACCTCGGTACTGGCCACGGTGAATCCCTTTCGTGATCGGCTGGTAGGAGAGATTCTGGCACACCCGCCGCGGGACCGAGCGGGCACAATGAGTGAGTGACTAACGCGACATCCGACGGCCGCCTGCGGGTGCTGGTGCTGGGCAGCACCGGTTCCATCGGCACCCAGGCGCTGGAGGTGATAGCGGCCCACCCGGACCGTTTCGAGGTGGTCGGCCTGGCCGCGGGGGGTGCGAACCTGGACACGCTGCTACACCAGCGCGCCGACACCGGGGTCACCAACATCGCCGTCGCAGACGAACGCGCGGCGCAGATCGCCGACGTCCCGTACCGCGGTCCCGACGCGGTGACCCGCCTGGTTGAGGACACCGAGGCCGACGTCGTGCTCAACGCGCTGGTGGGCGCGCTGGGCCTGCGCCCGACGCTGGCCGCGCTGGAATCGGGCGCCCGGCTGGCGCTGGCCAACAAGGAGTCGCTGGTCGCCGGTGGTCCGCTGGTGTTGCGCGCGGCGCGCCCGGGCCAGATCGTGCCCGTCGACTCCGAACACTCCGCGCTGGCCCAGTGCCTGCGCGGCGGTGCCCCCGAGGAAGTGGCCAAGCTGGTGCTGACCGCCTCCGGCGGCCCGTTTCGCCGCTGGACCGCCGCGCAGCTCGAGAGTGTCACCCCGGAGCAGGCCGGCGCCCACCCGACCTGGTCGATGGGGCCGATGAACACGCTGAACTCGGCCTCGCTGGTCAACAAGGGGCTCGAACTGATCGAAACGCACCTGCTGTTCGGCATCGCGTATGACCGCATCGAGGTCGTCGTGCACCCGCAGTCGATTGTTCACTCGATGGTCACGTTCGTGGACGGCTCGACCATCGCCCAGGCCAGCCCGCCGGACATGAAGCTGCCCATCTCGCTGGCCCTGGGTTGGCCGAACCGAGTTCCCGGGGTGGCCGCGTCCTGCGACTTCAGCACGGCGTCCAGCTGGGAATTCGAACCGCTGGACAGTGAGGTTTTCCCCGCCGTCGAGCTGGCCCGGTATGCCGGCCAGACCGGCGGCTGTATGACCGCCGTGTACAACGCGGCCAACGAAGAAGCGGCCGCGGCGTTCCTTGAGGGCCGGGTGGGATTCCCCGTCATCGTGAAAACCATCGCCGAGGTGCTGCACGCCGCAGACCAATGGGCGCTTTCACCCGCTAACGTGGATGAGGTACTGGACGCGCAGCGCTGGGCTAGGGAGAAGGCCAGACGCCGAATCGATCGAGTCGCGCACGCACGGCCCACCGAGGCTTCCGTCAACGCCTCCGGAATGGTGTGAGAAAGGTCCCGCAGCGGAGATGATGTTCGTTATCGGCATTGTGCTGTTCGCCCTCGCCATCCTGGTGTCGGTGGCCCTGCACGAGTGCGGTCACATGTGGGTCGCCCGTGCCACCGGCATGAAGGTGCGCCGCTATTTCGTCGGGTTCGGGCCCACGCTGTGGTCGACGCGCCGCGGCGAGACCGAGTACGGCCTCAAGGCCGTGCCGCTGGGCGGCTTCTGCGACATCGCCGGGATGACCTCGGTCGAGGAGCTGGCTCCCGACGAAACCGACCGGGCGATGTACAAGCAGGACGTGTGGAAGCGCGTCGCGGTGCTGTTCGCCGGTCCGGCCATGAACTTCGTCATCTGCCTGGTGCTGATCTATGGCATCGCATTGGTCTGGGGCCTGCCCAACCTGCACCCGCCGACCAAGGCTGTGATTGGCGAAACCGCTTGTGTCGCACCGGAAGTCGCCCCGGGGAAGATCGCGGACTGCGCCGGTCCCGGTCCCGCGGCGCTGGCCGGAATCCGCGCCGGCGACGTCGTGGTCAAGGTCGGCGACACCCCCGTGTCCACGTTCGAGGACATGGCCGCCGCGGTCCGCAAGCTGCACGGCACCGTTCCGATCGTCGTCGAGCGTGGGGGCAAGACGATCACCACCTACGTCGACGTCACGCCCACCCAGCGTTTCCTGACCAACGGGCAGGGCGGTCAGGCGGCGCCCTCGACCGTCGGCGCCATCGGCGTCGCCGCCGTCAAGCTGGCGCCCGCGCACTACGGCGTGCTCTCCGCGGTGCCGGCCACGTTCGCGTTCACCGCCGACCTCACCCGCGAGGTGGGCAAGGCGCTGGTCACCATCCCGACCAAGGTGGGAGCGCTGGTGCACGCCATCGGCGGTGGGCAGCGCGATCCGCAGACCCCGATGAGCGTGGTCGGCGCCAGCATCATCGGCGGCGACACCGTCGACCACGGGCTGTGGGTCGCGTTCTGGTTCTTCCTGGCCCAGCTGAACCTCATCCTGGGCGCGATCAACCTGGTCCCGCTGCTGCCCTTCGACGGCGGCCACATCGCCATCGCGGTGTTCGAGAAGATCCGCAACCTGATCCGGTCGGCGCGCGGCATGGTCGCGGCCGCGCCGGTGAATTACCTCAAGCTGATGCCCGCCACCTACGTCGTGCTGGTGTTCGTGGTCGGTTACATGCTGCTGACCGTGACCGCTGATCTGGTCAATCCGATCAGGCTCTTCCAGTAAGTGAGAGAAGGCAGAAAGTGACCATTGGCCTGGGCATGCCTGACGCTCCGGCGCCCACGCTCGCCCCCCGGCGCAAGACGCGCCAACTCATGGTCCGCGACGTCGGGGTGGGCAGCAACTATCCGATTTCCGTGCAGTCGATGTGCACCACCAAAACCCACGACGTCAACGCGACGCTGCAGCAGATCGCGGAGCTGACCGCCGCCGGCTGCGACATCGTGCGGGTGGCCTGCCCGCGCCAGGAGGACGCCGACGCGCTGGCCGCGATCGCCAAGAAGAGCCAGATCCCGGTGATCGCCGACATCCACTTCCAGCCGAAGTACATCTTCGCCGCCATCGACGCGGGGTGTGCGGCGGTGCGGGTGAACCCCGGCAACATCAAGGAATTCGACGGCCGGGTCGGCGAGGTCGCCAAGGCCGCCGCGGCGGCAGGCATCCCGATCCGCATCGGCGTCAACGCGGGCTCGCTGGACAAGCGCTTCATGGAGAAGTACGGCAAGGCCACCCCCGAGGCGCTGGTGGAGTCCGCGCTGTGGGAGGCCTCGCTGTTCGAGGAGCACGGCTTCGGCGACATCAAGATCAGCGTCAAGCACAACGACCCCGTCGTGATGGTCGCCGCCTACGAGCAGCTGGCCGCCCAGTGCGACTACCCGCTGCACCTCGGCGTCACCGAGGCCGGCCCGGCCTTCCAGGGCACCATCAAGTCCGCGGTCGCGTTCGGCGCCCTGCTGTCGCGCGGCATCGGCGACACCATCCGGGTGTCGCTGTCCGCGCCGCCGGTGGAAGAGGTCAAGGTCGGCATCCAGATCCTCGAGTCGCTGAACCTGCGTCCGCGCGGGCTGGAGATCGTCTCCTGCCCGTCGTGCGGTCGCGCGCAGGTCGACGTCTACACCCTGGCCAACGAGGTCACCGCCGGCCTGGACGGGCTCGACGTGCCGCTGCGGGTCGCGGTGATGGGGTGCGTGGTGAACGGCCCGGGCGAGGCGCGCGAGGCCGACCTGGGCGTGGCATCGGGAAATGGCAAGGGGCAGATCTTCGTTCGCGGCGAAGTGATCAAGACGGTGCCGGAATCCCAGATCGTCGAGACGCTGATCGAGGAGGCCCAGCGATTGGCGGCCGCAATGGCCACCGAGACGGGCGCCGATCACGGTCCTGACACAACATCCAGCGGTTCGCCGATCGTGACCGTAAGCTGATGGGGGCCGGATTCCTCGTGCCGGTCCTTTAGTTCGCAGCACAGAGAGTTCCGCCAGATGTCGGCTCCGCCCCTGTTCCGCCTTGTCGGTGAGCGACGGGTGTCCGTGGTGCGCGACGCCGCCGCCGTCTGGCGGGTGTTCGACGAGGATCCGGTCGGGTCGTGCATGGTCGCGTCCCGGGTGGCCGACCACGGCATCGACCCGAACTCCATCGGCGGCGAACTGTGGACCCTGCGTGGCGCGGAGGAATCGCTGTGCTTCGCCGGCGCCAACCTGATCCCGCTTCGCGGCACACCCGCGGACATGGACGCCTTCGCCGACGAGGCGATGAGCGGAACGCGCCGCTGTTCCTCGCTGGTCGGCAGGGCGGACCTGGTGATGCGGATGTGGGAGCGGCTCGAGTCGGCGTGGGGCCCGGCCCGCGACGTGCGCGACAGCCAGCCGCTGCTGGCGCTGTCCAGGCATCCCGACTGCGACATCGACCCCGGCGTGCGCCAGGTCCGGCCGGACGAGCTGGACGCCTATCTGGTGGCCGCGGTGGACATGTTCATCGGCGAGGTGGGCGTCGACCCCCGCATCGGTGACGGCGGTCGCGGGTACCGGCGGCGGGTGGCGAGCCTGATCGCGGCCGGCCGCGCCTGGGCCCGCTTCGAGCACGGCCAGGTCGTCTTCAAGGCCGAGGTGGGTTCGCAGTCGCCGGGCGTCGGCCAGATCCAAGGGGTCTGGGTGCACCCGGAGTGGCGGGGCCTGGGCCTGGGCACCGCAGGCACCGCGACGGTGGCCGCCGTGGTCGTCGGCAGCGGGCGTACCGCCAGCCTGTACGTGAACAGCTTCAACACGGTCGCGCGCGCGGCCTACGCTCGTGTCGGCTTCGCCGAGGTGGGCACCTTCGCGACGGTCTTGCTGGACTAACGCGCAAGCCATCGGGCTCAGGGATCGACCCCGCGCACCGAGATCGACGCCAGCGCGAGAAATGCCGAGTAGACGTCACGCTGACGTCGATCTCGACGCAAAGCAGAAGCTCGACCGCCGGGATTGGCCGCGTGTCCGCGTTACGTCACGATCGCGTCTCGGTGTGTCGACACCGAGCCAACAGCCGGCCTTCATAACATCTGTACCAATGGTCACAAAAACCCCACTGGTCATCGCGACGGCCGGATTGCTCCTCGCGGCCGCCGCCCTGTCCGGGTGCACGCCGCGGCCCGACGGCCCGGGGCCGGCGGCCGAGAAGTTCTTCAGTGCTCTGGCCATCGGCGACACCGCCACGGCCGCGCAACTCAGCGACAACCCCAACGAGGCCCGCGAGGCGCTCAACGCGGCGTGGGCGGGCCTGCAGGCCAGTCACCTCGACACGCAGATCCTCAACGCCAAGTACGCCGAGGACACCGGAACGATCGGCTACCGCTTCACCTGGCGCCTGCCCAAGAACCGCACCTGGACCTACGACGGCCAGCTGAAGATGGCGCGCGACGAGGGGCGCTGGGAGGTCCGTTGGACCACCACCGACCTGCACCCCAAACTGGGCGAGCACCAGACATTCGCGCTGCGGGCCGACGCCCCGCGGCGCGCTTCGGTCAACGAGCTCGGGGGCAGCGACGTGCTGGTGCCCGGCTACCTGTACCACTACACGTTGGACGCCACCCAGGCCGGATCCGGGGCCGCCCTGATCGGGACGGCGCACGCGATCGTCGACGTCCTGCGTCCCTTCAACGGCGCGCTGAACGACCCGCAGTTGCTCGCCGAGCAGGCCAGCTCCGCGACGCAACAGGTGGACCTGGTGACGCTGCACCCAGACGACAACGACAAGGTCTTCCCGGCGATCGGCCGGCTGCCCGGTGTCGTGGTCACGCCCCAGCCCGAGATGTTGCCCCCCGACCCGCATTTCGCGTCGGCCGTCATGTCCGAGGTGAAGAAGGCCGTGGTCGACCAGCTCGACGGCGAGGCGGGCTGGCGGGTGGTCAGCGTCAACCAGAACGGTGTCGAGGTCGAAGTCCTGCACGAGGTGCCGGGATCGCCGGCGCCGTCGATCTCGATCACGCTCGACCGGGTGGTGCAGAACGCCGCCCAGCGCGCGGTGGACACCCGCGGCGGCAAGGCGATGATGGTCGTGATCAAGCCGTCGACGGGGGAGATCCTGGCGATCGCCCAGAACGGGGGCGCCGACGCCGACGGCCTGGTGGCCACCACCGGCCTGTTCCCGCCAGGGTCGACGTTCAAGATGGTGACCGCGGGCGCGGCCGTCGACCGCGACATGGCCACCCCCAACACGATGCTGGGCTGCCCGGGCCATCTGGACATCGGGCACCGCACCATCCCCAACTACGGGGGTTTCGACCTCGGCGTGGTGCCGATGTCGCGGGCGTTCGCCAGTTCCTGCAACACCACCTTCGCCGAGCTGAGCAGCCGGATGCCGCCCCGGGGCCTGACGCAGGCCGCCAGCCGGTACGGGATCGGGTTGGACTATCAGGTGGACGGCATCACCACGGTGACCGGGTCGGTGCCGCCGACGGTGGACCTCGCCGAGCGCACCGAGGACGGCTTCGGCCAGGGCAAGGTGCTGGCCAGTCCGTTCGGCATGGCCCTGGTGGCGGCGACCGTTGCCGCCGGCAAGACCCCGACGCCGCAGCTCATCGCGGGGCGGCCCACCGCGGTTCAGGGCGACACCACGCCGATCAGCCCCAAGATGGTCGACGCGCTGCGGCCCATGATGCGGCTGGTGGTGACCAATGGGACCGCCAAGGAGATCGCCGGCTGCGGCGCGGTCTACGGGAAGACGGGTGAGGCCGAGTTTCCGGGCGGATCGCATTCCTGGTTCGCCGGATACCGCGGGGACCTGGCGTTCGCGTCGCTGATCGTCGGGGGCGGCAGCTCGGAATACGCGGTTCGGATGACCAAGGTGATGTTCGAGTCGCTGCCGCCGGACTTCCTGGCCTGACGCCGCTCGCAAGCGCGGCGTCTGCGCCGGGCGCAGCGGGGCGGCGCCATCTGGCCTGACGCCGCTCGCAAGCGCGGCGTCTGCGCCGGGCGCAGCGGGGCGGCGCCATCTGGCCTGACGCGGTCCCCGGGGCCGCTTCGGCGGTAAATTGCGAGCATGACGGATACCGGCGGCGACATGGTCGCGTTGCGGGTCTCGGACGCCGACCGCAACGGCACGATGCGGCGGCTGCACAACGCCGTCGCGCTGGGCCTGATCGATATCGACGAGTTCGAGCAGCGCTCGTCGCAGGTGTCCTACGCGCGCACCCGGGGAGAGCTCGACGGGCTGGTCGGCGACCTGCCCGGTCCCGGCGCCATCGTCACGTCCGCGGCCGACCGGGTCGAGTTGCGCGGCTGGGCCGGCTCACTCAAACGGCACGGGGAGTGGACGGTGCCGACCCGCCTGGCGCTGGTCCGGCGGCTGGGATCGATCGAACTCGACCTCACCAGGGCCCGGTTTGCCGGCCCGGTGGTGGTCATCGAACTCGACATGCGATTCGGCTCGGTGGAGATCCGGCTGCCCGACGGCGCCAGCGCGTCGATCGACGACGTCCAGGTCTACGTGGGCAGCGCCCGCGACCGCCGCAAGGACGCGCCGGGCGAAGGGCGACCGCACGTCGTGCTGACGGGGCGGGTGGTGTGCGGCTCGGTGACCATCCGGGGACCGCGTCGCTCGTTGCTGCGCGGCCGCTTCGGCCGAGCCGGCGTCGCGCGGCGTGATTAAGCTGGTCGGCATGCCCGCCCGCACCGCGCTTTCCCCCGGAGAGTTGTCCCCGACTCTGCCGGTGCCCAGCCGCATCCCCCGTCCGGAATACGCCTGGAAGGCAGGCGTGCGCGAGGGCAGCGAGCCGTGGGTGCAGACCCCCGAGGTGATCGAGAAGATGCGGGTCGCCGGCCGGATCGCGGCCGGCGCGCTGCAGGAGGCCGGCAAAGCGGTGGCGCCCGGGGTGACGACCGACGAACTGGACCGGATCGCCCACGAGTACATGATCGACCACGGCGCCTACCCGTCCACCCTGGGCTACAAGGGCTTTCCGAAGTCGTGCTGCACGTCGCTCAACGAGGTGATCTGCCACGGGATCCCCGACTCGACGGTGATCGAGGACGGCGACATCGTCAACATCGACGTGACCGCCTACATCGACGGGGTGCACGGCGACACCAACGCGACCTTCCTCGCCGGCAACGTCGCCGAGGAACACCGGCTGCTGGTCGAGCGGACCCGGGAGGCGACGATGCGCGCGATCAACGCCGTCAAGCCGGGGCGGGCGCTGTCGGTCGTCGGCCGCGTCATCGAGGCCTACGCGAATCGGTTCGGCTACAACGTCGTTCGCGACTTCACCGGTCACGGCATCGGGACCACCTTCCACAACGGCCTGGTCGTGCTGCACTACGACCAGCCCTCGGTCACGACGGTCATGCAGCCGGGCATGACGTTCACCATCGAACCGATGATCAACCTCGGCGGCCTGGACTACCAGATCTGGGACGACGGCTGGACGGTGGTCACCAAGGACCGCAAGTGGACGGCGCAGTTCGAGCACACCCTGCTGGTGACCGACACCGGCGTCGAAATCCTCACCTCGATATAAGCGGCCGTGGACCCTTGAGCGGGGCGCTGCTGGTCGCCGGCACCAGCTCCGACGCCGGGAAATCGGTGGTGGTCGCGGGCTTGTGCCGGCTGTTGGCCCGCCGCGGCGTTCGGGTGGCGCCGTTCAAGGCGCAGAACATGTCCAACAATTCCGTGGTCACCGTCGAGGGCGGCGAGATCGGCCGGGCCCAGGCGCTGCAGGCGCGGGCCGCGGGGCTGGAGCCCAGCGTGCGGTTCAACCCGATCCTGGTCAAACCGGGCAGCGACCGGACGTCGCAGCTGGTGATCCGGGGAAGGGTCGCGGATTCGGTTACCGCGGCAAGCTATGTGAAGCATCGCGACCGCCTCGCGCGGATCGTCGCAGACGAATTGTCCAGCCTGCGCGAAGAATTCGACGCGGTCATCTGTGAGGGCGCCGGCTCGCCGGCCGAAATCAACCTGCGGGCAACTGATTTGGCCAACATGGGCCTGGCCAGGGCGGCGAACCTGCCGGTGATCCTGGTCGGTGACATCGACCGCGGCGGGCTGCTCGCGCACCTGTTCGGGACGGTCGCGGTCCTCGAGCCCGGCGACCAGGAGCTGATCGCAGGCTTCGTCGTCAATAAATTCCGCGGGGATCCCGCGCTGCTGGAGCCCGGGCTGCGCCAGCTGCAGGAAATAACCGGCCGCCCGACCTACGGGGTGCTGCCCTACGCCGACGAGCTCTGGCTGGACGCCGAGGACTCGCTGTCGGTGGTGGCGCACCGCGTCGTCGGCACCCCGGCGCCGCCGCACGGACGCGAGTGGCTGCGGGTGGCCGCGATCCGGCTGCCGCGGATCTCCAACTCGACCGACGTCGAGGCGCTGGCCTGCGAACCCGGCGTCCTGGTGCGCTGGAGCACCGACCCGGCCGACCTGGCCGACACCGACCTGATCGTGATCCCCGGGAGCAAGTCCACCGTCGCCGACCTAGCCTGGCTGCGCGACCGCGGCCTGGCCGACGCGATCACCGGGCACGCCGCAACCGGCAAGCCGGTGCTGGGCATCTGCGGGGGCTTCCAAATGCTGTGCCGGCGTATCGACGACACCGTGGAATCGCGGGCGGGCGAGGTCGCCGGGCTGGGGCTGTTGGACGCCGACATCGCCTTCGGCGAGGCCAAGATTCTGCGCCGGTGGCCGCCGCCCCTCGCCGGCTACGAGATCCATCATGGCCGGGTGACGCGGTCCGCCGAACAGAGCTGGTTCGGCGCGGACGGCGGGCGCGACGGCGAGCCGTGCGGCTTCGTGCGGGGGGCGGTCTTCGGGACCCACTGGCACGGCCTGCTCGACAACGACGACTTCCGCCGCGGGTGGCTCACCCGCGTCGCGGCCGCGGCCGGCCGCGACGGGTTCGTCGTCGCCCACACCGACGTCGCCGCGCGACGCGACGCCCAGGTGGACACCGTCTCCGATTTGCTGGCCGCCCATCTCGATATCGACGCGGTTCTCGGCCTGCTCGACGGTCCGCCGCCGCGCCGACCGCATATCGCAACTCAATTGCGGCCGTAGGGCATTCACGGGTATGTGCGGGCACGGGAACCGAATTTGCGGCGACGCAGAACCCGTTGGGCGCGCATGGAATTCGACAAATCCTCGCGCGCGCAGGCCGATCGGTTGTAGCGTGCGTAGATGCCCTCCATGATGACCACGCTCGACGGGTTCCCCGTCCCGGTCGCGGTGGCTGGTCCCGAGCAGGGCGTCGTGGTGGTCATCCTGGGGGACGAGGAACGCGCACCCGCCGCGTACGACGCGGTATGCGAGCGTCTGCACACGGCATCGCTTCGCACGGTCGTCATCGGTCTCGACCCGCGGCTGACCCCGAAGTCGGTGGTCGGCATTCTCGACGCGCTGGGGATCGGGTGGGCCGTGGTGGTGGGCGACCGCGCCGGCGGCGACCTGGCCTGGGAGTTGGCGGCTACGAAGCTGGGCCGGTTCGTCGGCCTGGTGGTGATCGACCGCGGGCACCCGCGGGCGGCCGATCGCGACGGGGTCGTGCGCGACGATCACTGCCCGCCCGTGGAGATCGGCACCACGGTGCTGTTCAGCTCCCCGGCCGCGCGGGCGGTGGCGCGCGCCAGCCAGCAGTACGTCTACGCCGAATACCGCGTGGTGCATCTGGGCAGGCGCACGGTGCAGGAGTCGACCGCACAGTTGGCCGCCGAGATCGTGCTGCGCACCAGCACCTGGTGATCCCCGGCTTGGTGCACGGAACCCCCACTGGCGCAAGCGGATTACCGGTGCTCGCGTGCGTCGTCCGCCGCGATCGGCGGTGATGACCCCCGGGCGGTAACGTGTCGGGCGGGGCGCGGGAATTGACGGCGGTCATCGATCGGCGGTCATCGATCGGAAGGGATGCGCGATGGTGCACGCCTCTCGGCGCCCGGTGGTGGGCCTGACCTCGTACCTGGAGCGGGTGCAGACCGGGATCTGGGACATGCCCGCGGGCTACCTGCCGGCCGATTACTTCCAGGGGATCGTCCTGGCCGGCGGGGCCGCGGTGTTGCTACCACCGCAACCGGCGGAACCGGAGACGGTGGGCGCGGTCCTCGACAGCCTGCACGCGCTGGTGATCACCGGCGGCTACGATCTGGACCCCGCCGCCTATGGCCAGCAACCGCATGCGGCCACCGATGAGCCGCGCGCCGCCCGCGACGCCTGGGAGCTCGCGCTGCTGCGCGGCGCGCTGGATCGGGGCCTGCCGGTGCTGGGCATCTGCCGCGGCGCGCAGGTGCTCAACGTCGCTCTCGGCGGCACCCTGCACCAGCACCTGCCCGACGTGATCGGTCACGACGGGCATCGGGCGGGCCAAGGGGTGTTCACCCGGTTGCCGGTGCGCACCGCCGCGGGCAGCCGGCTGGCGGCGCTGGTGGGCGAGTCCACCGATGCGGCCTGCTACCACCATCAGGCGATCGACGAAGTCGGTGCGGGCCTGGTGGTCAGCGCCTGGGATCCCGACGGCGTGGTGGAGGCGCTGGAGTTGCCCGGCGACGGGTTTGTGCTTGCGGTGCAATGGCATCCGGAACAGTCCCTGGACGACTTGCGCCTCTTCGCCGCCGTGGTGGACGCCGCGCGATCGTACGCGGGCTGACCCGGCGCTAGGCGACCGTGCCGCGGTAGACGGCCATCGGCGTGGCGGCCGCCGCCCAGGCCCGGGGCACCGACAGCGCCCCGACCGACGCCCCGCCGCCGGCGCGCACGGTGGTGGCGGGGCGGCGGCCACGACGCCGGTCAGGCAGCAGGCACCGCAGTGCCGCCGCCTTGTTGAGTGAATTCAGGTTGGCGAT
>NZ_LZKD01000300.1:0-4785 GCF_001668695.1 Mycobacterium sp. E2497 | reverse complement strand
GGCGATCGAGTCGACGATGAGGTCGAGGTGCTCGCGCCAGTCCTGGTCGGCGGTGATCAGGATCTTGCTGCGCCCCGGACCGTTGACGATCACCGCCGGGTCGCCGGCGTACTTGTCGACGACCGGCTGCCCGCCGTAGACCATGGCGAGGTCGGCCGACCGGATGATCTCGTCGGCGCCGGCATGATCGGTGGGCAGGTAGACGGCGTCCTCGGGGCGAAAGCCGCCCTGCCGCAGGGCATGCACCAGCCGGTGGGCGGTCAGCGGCTCGCGGCGGGACGGCCGCACCGCGACCCGGTAGCCCAGCGCCAGCGCCTGCGGCCACAGGCCGTGCACGCCCGGACCGTTTCCCGCCGCGTGCACGGCGAACACCTCCCCGCGCCGCGCCCATACCGCGCCTCCCCGCCGGGTGGGTTCCTCGCGCCAATCCAGCGTCGCGCCCACCGGGCGGGCCGGCCGGACCGCGTCGACCGCGCCGCCCACGGCGTCCACCACGGCGCGCGCCCCGGCGCGGGTGACCGCGATCGGCAGTCCCGAAATCCGGCTGGCCAGCCCGACGTAGCCCTCGAAGTCCAGCCCGGCGATGACGCCGTCGGCGAAGATGCCCGCGGCCGCCTCCAGCGCCGCCGCGCGCTGCCCGACGGGCATTGGAGCCGCCTTGCGTTGCGCCGCCAGGGTGCGCGAGACATACAGCGGCGGCACGATGCTCAGCTCGGCGACCGCGGCGCCGGCGGTGCTGAGCAGGATCTCGCGGCGGCGGGTCCGGTACTGCTCGCCGGGACCCAGCGCATCGATCGACACCAAATCGGTTGCGGCTCCGGCCCGTCCGACCGCCATGGTCAGTACACGCCCTCGATCACGGCCTCGCCCTCGAAGGTGGAGACCGGGCGGACCGCACTGACCGAGTCGCTGAGCTCGCCCGCCGGGCCAGGTTCCCTGACAGCGAGGTCTCGCTCCAGGTTGTTCGGGATGAACATGCCCTTGCTGACGTGGTGCATCACCACCTGCCCGGTCTGCCCATAGGGCACCCGTTCGCCGGTGTCGGGATCGACCACCCAGAACACCACGTACGGTGTCCGCGGGTCGAACACGAACGCATCGCCGCCGTCGGTTCGGGTGACCGCTTGGGACAGCACCATGGTGCTGCCGAAGGCCATGGTGATCGTAGTCGCCGGGAAGAGATCGCGGAGCAGGTCGAGGGTGTCGGCGTCCACGTGCGCGCCGCTGAGCAACAGGAAGCGGATCTTCTTGTTCAGCAGATCGACCACCCGGTCGTCCCGGGCCATGGCCTCCAGCAGCGGCGGGGTGGTGTGCAGGTTCGCGACGTTCTGCGTCCGCAGCACGAACAGGGCCTGCTCGACGACGTGGTCGACGTAGGCCGCGACTTCACCGGCGGCGCTGCGGGCGGCGAGCTTCTTCACCCACCGGGGATCGATGTCGATCGCGTGGAACGTCGCGCCGAGCCGCTCGGAGACCAGCCGCGAGAAATAGCCCACCCCGTGGGGGCCGCTGGGCATCAGGCACAGGAAGCCCTGGCCGCGGCGAAACCCACCGTCGGCGAAGTCCTCGGTCTGCCAGCGCACCACCTGCGCGACCCAATCCGGAAGCTGCGCAGTCCGTTTCGGCGCTCCGGTGGTTCCGCCCGATTCGAACACCTGGGGCACCGGACGCGGTTCGCCGTAACCGCGCGGGATGAGGTCTTCCACCGGCACCTCGCGCAATTCGTTGACGAGGTTGGGAAACAGCCGCAGATCGGCGAAGGTGTTGACGTCGGTCAACGGATCGAAGTCCAGCGTCGCGGCGGTCCGCAACCAGAATGCTGAACCGGTGTCCTCGCCGAAGTGCCACGCGATCGCCGCGCGAAGGTAGACCTCGGGATCCTCGACCGGGTCCGATCTCGGAACGTCCAACAGCGAGAAGTCGATAGCGGCCATATCAACAGATCCTGGCCCATCCTCAACCGCTCGCCAAGCGCCCGCCGCCGTATTGGCTTACTTCGCATGGAATTTCGCTGGCATGTACCCGCCGTTCACTTCCGGGCGGGTCGTGCCGTCGTCGCCGGGGAAGCGCTATGTTCTGTGCACCGAGACACGGCGGACAGCAGGGAGTGCGAATGATCGAGTTCACCCTCACCCGGACCTCCACGGCGCCGATCGAGACCGTGTTCGACGCCATGACCGACCACCGCGGGATCGCGGACTGCACGTGGGCGATCCGTCGTAGCACGCTCGACCGCGAGGGAACCCCCGCCCCGAACGGTGTCGGCGCGATCAGACGCCTGGAGGCGATCGGACCCCCGTTCGTCGAGGAGATCATCGAGTACGAGCGGCCCACCCGCTACGCGTACAAGATGCTCTCCGGCGCACCGACCCGGGATCACATCGGCACGGTCCGGCTGCGTGAAACAGACACGGGGACCGAGGTCAGCTGGCACCTGCGGTCAACGCTGAAGATTCCCGGTATTGACCGGCTGATGCTGCCGGTGTTCAAGAAGGTCATCGGCGAGCTGCTCAAAGGCGGCGTCGCCGCCGCCGAACGGAGCGGCTAAGCCGCGCGGTTGTGCAGCCGCCGCGGGTCGACGCCTGATTTCCGCCACGCCCTGGCCGCCCAGGGCGTGTAGATCGCCCCGACCGGCAGCCGGTTGATCAGCGGGTTGAGCGCGCGTATGGCGGCGGCGAACCGCTGAAAACGCTTCTCCCTCTTCGCGTCCCACTCCAACCGGCAAACCTCGCGCATCTGCGGCGGCATGGTCCCGACCAGGACCAGGCGGGTGTAGGCGTTGAGTGGCGCCGACACCACCTTCCACACCGGCTTCGGGATCCGGCGCGGACCGGGAATTCCCTTGCGGATGTAGCCGGTGCCATACAAGACCGTCTTGTGCGGAACGAACCGCTCGAGCATCTCGTCCCAGTAGGCGAGGAATTCGTCGTAGGTCTGCGGCTGGCCGCGGTCGCTGACCCCGTAGAGGCGGTACCACACCTTGCCCTCGTCGAAGATCTGCGCCTTCTCCGCGTGGGACAGCCGACGGATGAACGTGTCGGTGGTGTAGATGACCTGGTCCACGAAGGTCGCGTGCGCCCAGTAGAACAACTCCGGGTTGAGTGCGTGATATCTCGAGCCGTCGCTGATCGTCCCCTTGATCGTCTTGTGGAAGTCGCGCACCTTGCGGCCCCACTCGCGGGGTTCGTCGGAGTAGACGGTCTTCATCAGCGGCGGCGCGGTCCGCTTGGCCCGGCCCAACATGTCGCTGAAGATCACCGAGTGGTCGAGCACGCCCTGGGCGAGCTGTTCGATGCAGTTCTCGACGCCGGCGGTGCGCTGGAACCCGAAGAACTGGGTGCGGTTGTCCCCGTAGAACTTCCAGATCAACGACTCGGGCCCCAGCCGCGCCAGGTCGTCGGCCTCGCCGGCCGGCTCGTCGACCGCCATGGGCACCGCCTCGCGAACGCCGGTGTCAAATCGCGCGCCCGCGGTCGAACGGGTCAACTCGTCGTTCCGGGCCGTCATGCTCCCCTCCCTGCGGTTCGGACCTGCGATGCGCTTGCGAAGCGATGACACAAAACCGTATCTTTGTGTCACAGCCTAGCAAGCGGGCGTCGAGATTGCAGTGGGGGTCGTGATCCATGCCGAACCACAGCCCAGGCGGCACTCTCGGCGAAATCACCGACCTCGACCGCACCATCCTGGACACCGCGCGCGCGGTGTTCGAGACGTATGGCGTGCGACGGGCCAACATCGACGACGTCGCCGCGCGCGCGGGGGTCAGCCGCAGCACCATCTACCGTCGGTTTCCAACCAAGGACGACCTGTTCGGCCACGTGGTGCGGCGCGAGGCCGAAAAGTTCTTCACCACGCTGGACCGGGCGACCGCCGGCTGCGACCCGCAACAGGCCGTGATCGAGGCGTTCGCCCTCGGGGTGCGCCTGGTCCACGATTCCCCGCTGTATTCGCGGATCGCCGACAGCGAACCCGAACTGCTGGGCATGTTCTCCCGATCGCAGGCCTTCCCCATCGGCCAGTTCGCCGACGGCATCGCCCACACCCTGCGCCGGTGCGGGGCCGACATCCCCGACCGCGACCTGACCAACATCGCCGACATCCTGCTGCGCGTCGCGCTGGGCATCATCGTCTTCCCCACCGAACGCCTCGACACGTCGGATCCCGCGGCCGTCCGCGAATACGCCGGCCGCTATCTGGTCCCGATCATCCGCCGCTGACCCGCTATGGCATGTCGGTGGCCTGCACTAGCCTGAAGACGTGGCTGGGGGTTTTGCGGCTCCACGGACCCGGTACGCCAGTTGCGGCGAGATCGACATCGCCTACCAGGTGTTCGGTGATGGCCCGATCGACCTGCTCGTGCTGCCGGGGCCGTTGATACCGATCGACTGCGTCGACCTCGAGCCGTCGATGTACCGGTTCCACCGGCGGCTCGCGTCGTTCTGCCGGGTGATCCGCTTCGACCAGCGCGGCATCGGCCTGTCGTCGCGCGTCGCGTCGCTGGACATGCTCGGCCCGGAATCGTGGGCCCAGGACGCGATCGCGGTCATGAACGCGGTGGGATGCGAGCGCGCAACGATCTTCGCCCCGGGTTTCACGTCGCTGGCCGGTGTGGTTCTCGCGACCGACCATGCCGACCGGGTGACCAGCCTGGTGATCGCCAACGGCGCGGCCCGCACGCTGCGCGGTCCGGATTACCCGATCGGCTCCGACCTCGACGACGCCGATCGCTTCACGACGGTCGGGATGGAACCGGACGCCGTCGAGCAGGGGTTCGACATGCTCGGC
>NZ_LZKD01000299.1:0-27673 GCF_001668695.1 Mycobacterium sp. E2497 | reverse complement strand
ACCTTCTGGATCGCGCCGGTCGACGACGCGGGCAACCTGTTGCTGAGCGAATTCGAGGAACTGCTCGGTCCGCGGACGAAGCTGGTGGCCGCCACCCAGGTGTCCAACGCGTTGGGCACGGTGGTCCCGGCGGACAAGATCGTCGAGCTGGGCCATCGCTACGGCGCCAAGGTCTTGATCGACGGCGCCCAGTCGATTCAGCACATGCCGGTGGACGTGGCCGAGCTCGGAGCCGACTTCTTCGTGTTCTCCGGGCACAAGATCTACGGCCCCACCGGAATTGGCGCGCTCTACGGCACCGAGGAGGCGCTGACCGAGACGCCGCCGTGGCAGGGCGGCGGCCACATGATTGCCGACGTCACGATCGAACGCTCGCTCTATCAGGGGCCGCCGACCAAGTTCGAGGCGGGCACCGGCAACATCGCCGACGCGGTCGGGTTGAGCGAGGCGCTGCGCTACGTGCAGCGGTTGGGCATCGAGCGGATCGCGGCCTACGAGCACGCGCTGCTCGAGTACGCGACGCCGCGCCTCGCCGACATCCCCGGCGTCCGGCTGGTGGGTACGGCGACCGAGAAGGCCAGTGTGCTGTCCTTCGTGCTGGCGGGACACGAGCCGCTGGAGGTGGGCAAGGCGCTCAATGCCGAGGGCATCGCGGTGCGCGCGGGTCATCACTGCGCGCAGCCGGCCCTGCGGCGCCTCGGGTTGGAGGCCACCGTTCGCCCGTCGTTCGCGTTCTACAACACGTTCGAGGAGATCGACGTCTTCTTGCGCGCGGTGCGCCGGATCGCCGAGGGCGGCACCAACGTCGGGTAGCCGCCCCGGCCGCGGCTAGCGCACGACTAACTGCCCGCGTACCAACCGAACACGCGTGAGGTAAGCAGCACGATTCCCAGGGAGATCGTCGCGACGACGGTAAGGCCGATGACGGCGACGACCAGCGGGCGCCACCCGGTGCGCGCGATCTGGCGAATGTCGGTGTTCAGCCCGACACCGGCGAAGGTCAGCAGGAAAGCCCATTTCGACACGTTGGCGAGGTTGGCGGTTTGGCCCTTCGTCAACCAGCCCGCGGTCGCGATCGCGGAAACCACGAGGAAGCCCAGCACGAATTTCGGGAACTTCTCCCAGATGAACGCGGCCTTGGCCTTCGCCCCCGGCGCGATCTCGTGGGCCTGCCCGCGCGCGGCCCAATACAGGGCGAATCCCAGGACCACGAACCCGATCAGCGCGTTTCGCGTCGATTTCACGAGCACGGCGATCTTGCCGGCGTGGTCGGAGTACAGATACCCGGTGGCCGTGGTCTCGGCGGTATTGTCCACCGAAAGTCCCGCCCACAACCCGAATTCGTGATCGGTCAGCCCGATCGCGTGCCCCAACGGCGGCAATACGAACAGCGATACCGCGCCGAGGGCCAGAATCGCCGCGATCGCGTAGCTGACATCGGAGTTGCGGGCGCGGATCGCACCCTTGGCGGCCACGATCGCCGACACCCCGCAGATCGACGTGCCGATCGCTAATAGCGACCCGAGCTTGCCCGAAAGCCCGAACGCTCGTGCCACGACGATGATGATGGTCCCCGCGATCGTCATGTCCACCAGAATCTGCACCAGGCTGATGCCGCCCAGCTTGGCGATGTCTCCGAGGACGAATCGCGAACCCAGCGCCACGATTCCGACCTTGAGCCAGAATTCGTACGTCTGCACGCCGGGCCGGAAGATCGGATGCAGACCGATGGTGTTGGTGATGAGCAGCCCAATCACGATGGCCCACAACACGTATTCGATGTCGGGCACCGTCCAGTGGTGGTGCTTGGCCAGGGTGTTCCACCAGATTTGCGCGTACTTGCCCAGCACGCCGACCCCGATCAGGAGCAGAATGCCCGGCACGTAGTCCAGCGGGCGTGCACTGGTAAAAGTGGCGTCGGCCGATGTTTCGTCGGGTTCGACACGAACCGTGCTCACGCGATCACCACGGGATCTTCGGGAGCACGTCGGCCACCGCCAACGCGACGATCACGCCGGCCACCGCGGTAGCCCACCAGTCCACCGATATCGAATCGAGCCTCGCGGCCCAGCCCGGCCGTTGCGCGATCTCTTTGTCGCCGCCGTCGGTCGGCACGCCTTCACTCACGATCACCGCTCCTCGATCACTACGGCGGCCTGGGACGCCACACGCTGCTGAGCGAATGGTGGCGTCTGGGACGGCCCCGGGAAAGTGATTGGCTCGTGCTGAATTTAGAAGCGCGGTTTCGGCTTTGGTCAGGTCGGCAGGCCGAGCTTCTCGGCGTCCGCACGGTACCGGTCCACCCACTCATCGGAGCGCTGGTCGGCCTGACGTTCGAGCACGGGCTCGGGCGCCAGCCGCGGGTCGAGCCCCAATGCCTCCAGGATGGCGGCCACCACCTGAGTCAGGTTGCGCCACAACACCGGATACGGAATCTCCATGGGCTTGACGTCTTCCTCGGCGAACCAATTTCGCCAGCCCTCGTTCTGGGCGCGCAGCATGGTCACGACGTGTGCGATCGCGCCGGCGTGATAAGTGGCCCGCGCATCGCGAGCCGGGTCGGGCCGCCCCCGCCACACCCGCGTCTGCACCGCCCGCCAGAACGACACCGCCTGCGAAATCACATCGGGGCGATGCACATAGATGAACAGCGGTTCCTCGCCCACCACGTCGGTGATCGCGGCCAGCAGGCCGTCGCCGCTGCGATTCGGCAGATTCTTGGCGCGGTTCAGCAACAGCGGCGTCTGGTTCCACATCAGCTTGCCGCCCCATATGCCGTTCGGCGTCCTGCCGACGGTGCGGATGTAGTCGCGCCAGATCTCGGGGGGCGCGAGGTCCGGGGTCCCGACATCGAGTGGGTCGAGCAGGCGCAGGATCGACTCGTCCTCCACGCCGGCGAACCACTCGCGGGGCTGTGGCGCCTGGCTGGTGGCCGGCAGGTACTGGAAGAACTCCTGCGGCTCGCCGGCGACGCCGGTCGCGCGCAGCGACTCGACCAGCAGCGTGCTGCCGCTCCGCTGCGACGCGAGCACCAAGTAGGAGGACGGGGCGTCGGTCACCGTGTCAGCCTATCGGCACGGAATTGCTTGCGCAGGTACTGCGTTTTCCGCTCACCCTGAAGGTAACCCTTGCCGTGAACACCGATTGTCCGAACTGTGTCGATTGGCGGCGATAGCCGAACGGGACGGTGGCCGTGAGTGCTCAACCAGGTTGTCAAAACATGGAAACTCGTCGGGTAACGAGTTCCTATTCCGCGTCCCCGCTGCCGAACCGCTTCGGAACAAATGTGACGTCGGCCGCATGTCGGCCGGGTGGGCCGCCCCGCGCGCCACCGGCGGTGCTAACGCTGGTTTGACACGGTCGCCGCGCGACCGCTGAAAGACGGTCATATCCGGGGGTTATGTGCTCCAGCCGGACCGAGTGCGGGCCGGAGATACGGGACCTGACCCCAGGGTCACATGCCGCTTGCCTGATTTCTTCTTAGTGATTGCAACCCTGACACGGTCATAGTCTTGCCCGTAAATTCCTCGCGTGGTCTATGCGCGCAACGTGACATCGCGGTTCGGCGTGTAAAAAAGCCGCTCGAGTCGGCTAATTGCGAGCAGATTAATTGCGTTAAGAGAACGGAAAACAGGTTTGAGTCATATGGACGGCGGTCGGGCTGAGCGAGCCCGATGAACGGGACCACCATCGCCAAGCCCATGAACGCGTTGGGCGATTTCTTTGTGCTCAGCGCCCAGGCGCTGATCGCCGCGGTGCGGGGTCCTTGGGCCTGGCGGGAGTTGCTCGAGCAGATCTGGTTCGTCGCCCGAGTGTCCATTTTTCCGACGATCATGCTGTCCATCCCGTACACGGTCCTCATCGTGTTCGTCCTGAACATCTTGCTGGTCGAGATCGGCGCCGGTGACCTGTCCGGCGCCGGCGCGGGTCTGGCCTCGGTCACACAGGTCGGTCCGGTCGTCACGGCGATGGTGGTCTCCGGTGCCGGGTCGACGGCGATGTGCGCCGACCTCGGCGCCCGCACCATCCGCGAGGAAATCGACGCGATGAAGGTGATCGGCGTCGATCCGGTCCAGGCCCTGGTGGTTCCCCGCATCATCGCCGCCACCTTCGTCGCGGTCCTGCTGTACTCGGTGGTGGCTGTCACCGGCTTGGTGGGCAGCTACGTCTTCGTGGTCTTCGTCCAGCACGTCACCCCCGGTGCGTTCGTCGCGGGAATGACACTCGTCACGGGGCTGCCCCAAGTAGTCACGTCGCTCATCAAGGCAACTTTGTTCGGGTTGTCGGCGGGCCTGATCGCCTGCTACAAGGGCCTTTCCGTGGGCGGTGGTCCCACCGGCGTCGGCAATGCCGTCAACGAAACCGTCGTCTTCTCCTTCATGGCGCTGTTCTTCATCAACATCATCCTCACCGCGCTGGGCGTGAAGGTCACCGCCAAATGACCGACGCAGCCCGAGAACCAACGTGGTTCACCAACCTCGGACCGAGGGCGACGGATTACGCCCGTAATCTCGGTGAACAGACCGCGTTCTACGGCCGATCCTTGGCCAACACCGCCGATGCGGTGCGACGCTATCCGGGCGAACTGTTGCGATTGATCGCCGAAATGGGAATGGGCACCGGTGCTTTGGCGGTGATCGGGGGCACGGTGGGCATCATCGGTTTCCTGACCCTGACCACCGGCGCCCTGGTTGCTGTCCAGGGCTACGACACGTTGTCCAACGTCGGGGTCGAGGCGTTGACCGGTTTTCTGTCGGCTTTCTTGAATGTTCGGATGATCGCGCCCTGCACCGCAGGCCTGGCCCTGGCGGCCACGATCGGCGCCGGTGCGACGGCGCAACTGGGGGCCATGCGGATCAACGAGGAGATCGACGCGCTGGAAGTGATGGGTATTCGCGCCATCACGTATCTGTCGTCGACACGGATCATCGCCGGGATCCTGGTCGTCATCCCGCTCTACGCCGTCGCGGTGCTGATGTCGTTCATCGCGGCCAAGTTCCTGACGATCTACAGCTACGGCCAATCCCGCGGCGTCTACGAGCACTACTTCTCCACGTTCCTGCGCCCCACCGACTTGTTCTGGTCCTTCCTGGCGGCCCTCACCATGGCGACCGGTGTGATGGTCGTGCACACCTATTACGGTTTCACCGCGACCGGCGGTCCCGCCGGGGTCGGGGAGGCCGTCGGTCGTTCGGTGCGGTCGTCAATGATCGTCACGGCGTTTGTCTGCCTGGCGATTTCGTTGTCCGTGTACGGGCAGTCCGGCAACTTCAACCTGTCGGGATGACTGCATGAGCAACTACGACAGCAGTGGGCCCGGCGCGAGCAACAGGGTCCGCGAGAGCAAGATCGACCCGATCTGGTGGGCGCCAACCTTGTTCGTCCTGATCGGGGGGCTGGTCGCGCTCACCGCCGCGTCGTTCTCCGGCAAATTCCAGGATTTCGTCCCGCTCACGTTGGTGTCGAACCGGGCGGGGCTCGTCATGGAAACCGGAGCCAAAGTCAAGCTGCGCGGCGTGGAGGTGGGACAGGTCGCGTCCATCGGCACCGACGTGAAAGCGGCTCAGCTGCAACTCAAAATTCAGCCCGGCCCGTTCAAATATCTGCCGAGCAACCTCGAGGCCGAGATCAAGTCGACCACCGCCTTCGGCTCCAAGTACGTCGACCTGATCGTGCCCGAGCACCCCAGTCCGACACCGTTGAAGCAGGGCGCGGTGCTGCACTCCCGCAACGTCACCGTCGAAGTGAACACGGTCTTCGAGAATCTGCAGGGCGTGGTCCAGGCCATCGACCCGGCCAAGCTGAACGCGATCCTGTCGGCGTTCGCGCAGTCGGTGCGCGGCAAGGGGGAACGGATCGGCCAGGCGATCACCGATGCAAACGACGTCCTGCTGACCGTCAACCCCCGGATGGACACGATCCACCGGGACTGGCGGCTGTTCGGCAAGACGGCGGACATCTATTCCGGTGCGGCACACGACATTCTGTCGATCCTCGACTCGGCCGCGACCACCAGCTCCACGCTCACCGAAAACCAGCGGTCGCTCGACACGCTGTTGTTGTCGGCGGCCGGCTTCAGTCAGGCCGGAATCAACGTCATCGGCCGCAACGAGGCCGACATCGTGCATTCGGTGAACCTGCTCGACCCGACCATGGCGCTGCTGAACAAATACTCGCCGACCTTCACCTGCCTGTTCCAGGGCGCGCAGTGGTACGTGGACCACGGCGGTCGGGACATGCTGGGGGGCAACGGCTATTCGTTCATCATGGACGCCGGGCTGCTCTTCGGCGACGACCCGTACCGGTACCCGAAACACCTGCCCAAGGTGAACGCGACCGGCGGTCCGGGCGGTCGTCCCAGCTGTGGTTCGTTGCCGGACCCGAGCGCCAACTTCCCGGTGCGCGCGCTGGTCACCGACACCGGCTGGGGCGCCGCTCCGAACGAGATCCGCACCAACGTCGCCGCCGGTAACCCCTGGTGGTCGAACTACTTCCCGACCACCAAGAACCCGCCCGAGGCGCCGCGCTACTTCTTCCGCGGGGGGCAGCCGCCCCCATGAGAAAGAACCTTTCCGGGATCATCGCGCGCGTCGCGCTCTTCACGGCCATCTGCCTCGTGTTCACGTTCACGCTGATCGCGGTCTTCGGGCAGTTGCGCTTCGAGGACCGCACCGGCTATCAGGCGGTCTTCACCAACATCTCCGGTCTGAAGTCCGGCAACTTCGTCCGCATCGCCGGGGTGGAGGTCGGCAAGGTGGGTGACCTCACGCTGCACCGGGACGGCACAGTCACCGTCGGCTTCTCGGTGGACAAGGGTGTGCGCCTCACCGAGGGCACCAAAGCCCTTGTGCGCTACGAGAATCTGATCGGTGATCGCTACCTCGCGCTCGAGGAAGGGCCAGGCTCGCCGCGCCGGCTGCCGCCGGATGCGACGATCCCGCTGGCGCGGACGTCACCCGCGCTGGACATCGACGCGCTGATCGGGGGCTTCCGCCCGCTGTTCCGGGCTCTCGATCCCGACCAGGTCAACGCGCTGTCGGGGGAGTTGCTGCGGATCTTCCAGGGGCAGGGCGGGACGCTCTCCTCGGTGTTGGCGCAGACCTCGACGCTGACCTCCACCCTGGCGGGGCGCAGCGAGCTGATCGGTGAGCTGATCATGAACCTGAACACCGTGCTGCACACCTTCGCCGCGCGCGACCACGAATTCTCCGACGGGCTGGACAAACTGTCCGCGTTCGTCGACGGCCTGACGCAGCGCAAGGACGACATCGCCACGGGCCTGGCCTATATCAACGCGGCCGCGGGCTCGATGACGGACCTGCTGGTGCAGGCGCGGCAGCCGATCAAGGACGTCGTGCACGAGACCGACCGGATGTCGGCCCAGGTACTGGCCGACCGGGATTACGTGGACAACCTGCTCAAGCAGCTTCCCGACACCTATCAGGTGCTGGCTCGGCAGGGGCTCAACGGCGATTACTTCGGCTTCTACTTCTGCGAGGTGTTGCTGAAGCTGAACGGCAAGGGGGGCAATCCGATTTACGTCAAGCTGCTCGGTCAGGCGAGCGGGCGGTGCACGCCGAAATGAGGCTACCGAAGCTATCGTTCGGCTCGCGAAGTCCCGTCACCATCGGCGTGATCGGCACCGCGATCTTGATCTGCGTGACCGTGGCCGCCTTCCAGTACGACAAGCTGCCGTTCGTCAAGAACACCAACGACTACGCGGCGTATTTCTCCGAAGCCGGTGGCATCAAAGTGGGTAACACCGTGCGGGTTTCCGGCATGGGTGTCGGCCGGGTCTCGACGATCCGCCTGGAAGGCACCAAGGTTCGAGTGGGCTTCACCGTCCGTAGGGGGATCGAGCTTGGTGACCGCACGGAAGCGGCGATCAAGACCGAAACGATTTTGGGCAGCAAGATGCTCGAACTCACGCCGCGCGGCGAAGGCAAGCTGGCGGGCGCGATTCCCTTGGAACGCACCACCTCGCCCTACGACCTCCCGGTCGCGCTGGGCGACCTGACCACCACGGTCAGCGGCCTGGACACCAACCAATTGTCCTCGGCGCTGACGACATTGGCCGAGACCTTCAAGGAAACACCGGCGGATCTCAAGCCCGCGCTGCAGGGCGTGGCCCGGTTCTCGCAGACCCTCAACAACCGCGACGAGCAACTCCGCAACCTGCTGGGCAATGCCAACAAGGTCTCCGGTGTGCTGGGCCGGCGCAGTCAGCAGATCGCGGGGCTGGTGGCGAACTCCAACGCGTTGCTGGCCGCGCTCCTGGACGAACGGGATTCGCTCGACGCGCTGATGAACAACCTGACCGCGGTGTCGCACCAGATCTCGGGACTGGTCAACGAGAACCGGACCCAGCTCAAGCCCGCCCTCGACAAGCTCAACGGCGTGCTCGAGATCCTCGACAACCGCAAGGAAGACCTGCAACGGACGCTGCCGAAATTCAAGCGGTACGCGATGTCGTTTGGTGAAGTGCTGGGCTCCGGGCCGTTTTTCAAGGCGTACGTCGCCAACCTGATCCCGGGTCAGCTGGGCGGGCCGACCCTCGACGCGCGGATGTATGACCGGCCGCTGGATCCCAACCAGAAACCTCCGTCGGAGGCGGTGGACCCGCCGACCGGAACCCCGCCCGTGCCGCCGGAGAACGCGCCGCACCCCATCTGGTCCCAGCCGCCCTCACCGGGGCCGACTCCCGAGCCCGGCCCCGCGCCCGCGCAAGGTGGCGGGCAATGACGCGACGCACCCTGCGCCGGGTCACCGCCGTGACCCTGGCCGTGACGCTGGTCGTCGCGTCGTTCCTGGTCGGCAAGAAGCTCTGGAATGACGTGGAAAAGAACACCTACTCTGCGTATTTCACGGAGGCCAACGGACTGTTCGTCGGTGACGAGATCCGGATCCTCGGCGTCCCCGTCGGCGTGGTGGACAAGATCGAGCCACAACCCAACAGTTCCAAGGTGACGTTCTCCGTCGACAAGCAGTACCCGGTGCCGGCCGATGCGCGCGCGGCGATTTTGTCGCCGTCGTTGGTGACAGCTCGCGCGATCCAGCTCGTCCCGGCCTACTCCAGCGGGCCGAAACTGAGCCCGGGAGCGTCGATCCCCTTGAGCCGCACGGCGGTCCCCGTCGAATGGGACGACTTCCGCAAGCAGCTGGAGAAGCTGACCGACGCCCTGCAGCCGACGACGCCCGGCGGTGTGAACTCGGCCGGCGAATTCATCAATTCGGCGGCGGACAACCTGCGCGGCCAGGGAGACACCGCCCGGGACACGGTCATCAAGCTTTCCCAGGCCATTTCGGCGCTGGGCGACCACGCGGACGACATCTTCAGTACGGTGCGCAACCTGCAGTTGCTGGTGTCGGCGCTGTATTCGAGCAGCGACCTGCTGGCCTCCTTCAACCAGAACCTGGCCAGCGTGACGACGATCCTGACGAACAGCCCCAACGAAATCGCCAACGCGGTGAAGGGCCTCGACGGCGCCCTGGCGGATCTGCGCGACTTCCTCGCCGAGAACCGGGAATCCATGGGCGCCACGTTCGACCGGCTGAGTTCGATCACGACCGCCCTCAACGACAGCCGCGCCGACATCAAGCAAATCCTGCACGTCGTCCCGACGGTGTTCCAGAACTTCATGAACATCTATCAGCCGGCGCAGAGCGCGATGACCGGCATCCTGGCGCTGAACAACTTCGCCGATATCCCGCAGTGGATCTGCAGCTCGATCGAGGCGGCCGCCCGGGCCCGGTTGGACCGGGTCTCGAAGCTGTGCCTCCAGTACGTCAACCCGATCATCAAAAACCGCCTCTACAACTACATTCCGGCGGGAATCAATCCATTCGTCGGCACTCAAGCCCGGCCGAACGAGATCACCTACAGCGAGGATTCGCTCCGCCCCGGGTACACGCCGCCCCCGCCGCCCGAGGCCCCGCCGCCGGCAGCGCCCCCGGCGGTGCTTGACGACCAGCCGCAACCCGCCCAGGCGCCGCCCCCGCCGCCGGAGAACAACGTGAGCTCGACCCAGGTCCTGCAGAACCTGATGCTTCCGACTGGGACGCCATGAGGCGCGCGTTGGCCGCCGCGCTCGGCGTCGTCTGCATCGCCGCCCTGCCCGGATGTGAATGGCGGGGCCTGAACTCGTTCAAGCTCCCGGGCACCGCGGGTGGGGGGCCGGGCGCCTACACGATCCAGGCGCAGCTGCCCGACGTGGTCACGATCCAGCAGAACACCCGTGTTCGGGTCGACGACGTCAACGTCGGCAACGTCACCAAGATCGAGGTGCAGGACTGGCATGCGCTGGTCACCATGCGCATCGACGGTGACGTGCACCTGCCGGCCAATTCGACGGCCAAGCTCGGGCAGACGAGCCTGCTCGGCTCGATGCACATCGAACTCGCGCCCCCCAAGGACGAGCCGCCGGTCGGGCGACTGCAGAACGGTTCGGTGATCCCGCTGTCGCGCGCGAGCATGTATCCGACCACCGAGCAGACCCTGGCGTCGGTGTCGATCCTGTTGAACGGCGGCGGGATTGGACAGCTCCAGGAGATCAACCAGGCAATCGCCAAAGCGTTCGGCGGCCGGGAAAACGACATGCGCAGCCTGCTCGGCCAACTGGACGAGTTCATCAAAGGCACCAACGAGCAGACCGACGACATCATCGCCGCCGCCGAAAACCTCAACTCGCTGGCCGGCCAGTTCGCCGACAAGGATCCCGTGGTCGACAAGGCGCTCATGACGGTGCCCAAAGCGCTGGCGATCCTCGCCCAGGAGCGCACCAAGATCGCCGACGCGATCGACCAGCTGGGCAAGTTCAGCGCCATCGCGGCCGACACCATCCACCAGAGCCGGGAATCGTTGGTGAACAACCTGCGCAATATCGCCCCGGTGCTGCGGTCACTCGCCGACGCCGGGCCGGCGCTCACCAAGGGCCTCGACGGCCTGGCCACCTATCCATGGCCGACGTCCACGGTGACCAATTGGTTCCGCGGCGACTACGCCAACCTCACGATGATCGTCGACCTGACGCTCAGCCGCATCGACACCTCGCTGTTCACCGGCTCACGCTGGGAGGGGAACCTCACCGAACTCGAGCTGCAGTGGGGACGCACGATCGGCATGCAGCCGAGCCCGGTCACCGGAGGCAACCCGCTGACCTTCCCCTATCACAACGGGGGTTACTGAATGCTGCGGCTGAACCGCCGGACGTGGATCCAGCTGGCCGTCTTGTCTTTGGTGACCGTCGTGTCTTGTGGCGCAATGGCATTCAACTTCATGAAGCTGCCGGAGACGCTGTTCGGGGTCGGGGAGTACACCGTCGCCGTCGACCTGCCCACGTCGGGCGGGCTCTACAAGACCTCGGTCGTCACCTACCGCGGCACCGACATCGGCCAGGTCAAGTCGGTCGACGTCACCGCGACGGGGGTGCGCGCGGTGCTCGCCCTGAGGTCAGGTGTCAAGGTGCCCTCGGATGTGCAGGCCTCGGTGCACAGCCGCTCGGCGATCGGTGAGCAGTACATCGACCTGACCCCGCAGCCGAACAAGGACGGGGAACATGCCCGGCCGCTACGCGCCGGTGACGTCATCCCGGCCGGCCGCGTCGACGTTCCCGTCGATATCGGACACCTGCTCGACTTGACCAACCGTGCGCTGCAAGCGATTCCCCGCGACAACCTGCGCACGGTCCTCGACGAGACCGACCGCGCCGTCAGCGGACTCGGACCGGAGCTGTCCCGGATCGTCGACGGGTCCACGGCGCTGGCCATCGCGGGCGGGCGCACCGCCGACCCGCTCGCCGCGCTGATCGACCAGTCGCCCGCGGTGCTCAACTCCCAGGTGCAGACGTCGGACGCGATCGGGACATGGGCCAATCGCACCTCGGCCATCATGGCGCAGTTCAAGGCGCAGAACGCGGCGGTGCGAGACCTGTTGACCCAGGGCGGTTCCGGGCTGGAGGAAGGGCGCGCGCTGTTCGACCGGGTGACGCCGGCCGTGCCGGTGCTGATGGCCAACCTGGTGAGCCTCGGCGACATCGCGGTGGTCTACCGCCACGACATCGAGCAGATCCTGGTGCTCCTCCCGCAGGGCATCGCGGTGATGTCCGGGGCTCTGGTGCCCAACCTGAACAGCAAGCAGGAATACAAAGGCTTCTACCTGGATTTCAACCTCAACCTCAACCTGCCGCCACCGTGCACGACGGGTTTCCTGCCGCCCCCGCAGCGTCGCTCGCCGGCCGATGTCGACGCCCCGGACCGGCCGGCGGCGGACCTGTATTGCCGGGTCCCGCAGGATTCCGAACTCAATGTGCGCGGGGCGCGCAACATTCCCTGCGAGACGAAGCCGTGGAAGCGGGCCCCCACGGTCGAACTCTGTGAGAGCGACGAGGAGTACGTGCCGCTCAACGACGGCTACAACTGGAAGGGCGACCCGAACGCCACCTACAGCGGCCAGGGCGTGCCCCAGTATCCGCCGGGCCAGGATCCGCGACTGCCGCCGCCCCGGGGCACCGCGCCGCCGGCGCCTGCGCCGCCGCCGCTCGCCGTGGCGACCTACGACCCGGCCAACGGTGACTACATAGGCCCCGATGGGCGCCGCTACACCGAGTTCGACCTGGCGCACCCGCGTGCCAAGAACTGGCAGTCACTTCTGGTGCCGCCGGCTTAAGAAAGGAGCAAGATGGCCGAAGATACTGAGAGGCCCGAAATCGCCGATACCGCTGAGGAACTCGGTGAATCAGCACCGACCGGCGCCGAACAGGCGAACGAGGCTGACGAGACCGCTGAGGACGCGGCGGCTTCGAAGAACCGGCTCGCGGGCCTACGTCGCCGTGCCACCCCGCGGCTATCGCGCAACGGGCGGGCGTTGGTGGCCGGCGCCCTCGTCGTGGCGGTGCTGGCGGGATTGACCGGTTGGCTCGGCTACCGGGCCCACCAGAAGCATGAGGCCCAAGCGCAGCGGGATCTGTTCGTGCAGGTCGCCCGCCAGGGCGCCGTGAACCTCACGACCATCAACTACACCCAGGTCGACGCCGACGTGCAGCGCATTCTCGATCTGGCCACCGGGGCATTCCGCGACGACTTCGAGCAGCGATCCAAGCCGTTCATCGAAGTCGTCAAGGCGGCACAGTCCAAATCGGAAGGCACCGTGACCGATGCCGGTTTGGAGTCGCAGCGTGGCGATGCCGCGCAGGTCTTGGTCGCTGTCGCAGTGAAGTCGCGCACCGCCGGCGGCGAGGAGGCGCCGCGGGAATGGCGCATGCGCATCGAGGTTCGGTCGGTCGGTGACGACGCCAAGGTGGCGAACGTGGTGTTCGTGCCATGACGACACTCGACGAAACCGCCACGTACGACGAGGAGATCGTCGACACCGAGGCGACGCCCGCGGACGTGGCCGGTGCCGGTGAGGCATCCGACGACGAACCAGAGACCACCACGCGGGCAAGGCCACCGATCGCGTGGTCCCGTGTCCTCGCGTACGCGGTGCTACCCGCGTTGGCGCTGCTGTTGGCGCTCGCGGCGGGCTACTTCAAGTGGGCGGTGGGCTCCGCGGACGACCTCGCGCGGGCGCGCGCGGAATCGGTGCGCGTCGCCAGCGAAGACGCGGTCGCCCTGCTGTCGTACAAGGCCGAGTCGGTGGACAAAGACCTCGCCGCCGCGCGCGAGCGGCTGACGGGGGACTTCAAGGATGCCTACACGGAGCTGACTCGCCAGGTGGTCATTCCGGGTGCCAAGGAAAAGCACATCACCGCAGCCGCCAAAGTCAATGCGGCGGCACCGGTTTCGGCGACGGCAAACCACGCCGTGGTCCTGCTGTATGTCAACCAGACCATCACGATCGGCGAGGGTGCTCCCACCGACACCCAGCCCGTTATCCGGGTGGCGTTGGAGAACGTCAACGGGCGATGGCTGGTTTCGCATTTCGACCCGGTGTGAGGGGAGTGGTCATGATCGGATGGGTGCGCGTCTTGCCCGCGGCCGTCCTTCTCGCGGGGCCGGGGCTGCTGGCGGCGCCCTCGGCGCATGCCGACAACAAGCGGCTTAACAGCGCCGTCGTCTCCGCCGTCTACACGCTGCAACATCAGGCCGGCTGCACAAACGATGTCATCAGGGACAACGCGCTCACGCTGGCCGCCCAGTTGCACGCCGACGACATGATGAACAACCGAAACATCAACGACGACATCGGATCCGACGGGTCGACGCCGCAGGACCGCGCCAACGCGGCGGGATTCCACGGTAAGGCCGCCGAGACGATCGCGATCAACCCGGCCATCGCCATCAGCAGCCTGGAACTGGTCAACCAGTGGTACTACAACCCCGACGACATGGCGATCATCCGCGACTGCGCCAACAGCTCCATGGGGGTGTGGTCGAACAACAGCATGGACCGCACCGTCGTGGTGGCCATGTACGGACAGCCGGCCCCGCGCAACCGATGACAGGTCTGGAGAGAAGGTCCCGATGAATTTCGAGCCGCCGGGCATGGAGGTCGTCGAGACCTCGCCGCGATTGACCATCGGCCAGCTCGCCGAATTGCGCGGCTTGGACCCTCAGCTGCAACTGGTCGACATCCGCGGTCCGCACGAGACGGTGCATGGCATCATCCCGGGCGCGCGGGTGATTCCGGCGCCGGCACTGATGGATTCGCTTTCCGATCTGGATCCGGCGGTTCCGTTGGTCGTCTACTGCGGCAGCGGCCAGCGTTCCATCGCAGCCGCGAACCTGCTGCGCACCTCGGGGTTTGACGATGTTTCGGACCTGGTTGGCGGCTTCGAAGCCTGGCAGGCCGCCGGCTTCCCGGTCGCCACCGGTCATGAGATCGTTGCGGACACACCGCAGGTCGGCCCCCGCGCAGCCAAAGCCCTGCTTGATGCCGGCGCCCTGCTGCTCGACGTGCGAGAGCCCGACGAATGGTGTACCGAGCACGCGCCGGCCGCGTTGCTACTGCCGGCCGGGCGCGTGCGCACTCGACAAGACGAACTACCTCGCGACCGCCGCATCGTCGTGGTGTGCCGCTCGGGCGGCCGGTCGTCCGCGGTGACGGCCTCGCTGCGCCGCTCGGGCTTCGACGCGGTGAACCTGGCGGGCGGCATGTGCGCCTGGGCCGCCGCCGGGTTGCCGGTCGTGAGTCATGGCGGTGATCCCGGATTGGTTGTGCATCGCGAGGATCCGCTCAATTGCGAGACATCGCTCCCCGAGCTGATCGGGGGCGTCGTCGTGCCCTCCGCCCACTTCTACGTCCGCAACCATTTCACGACTCCGATCTTGGATCCGCAGCGCTATGAGCTGACGGTCACCGGGCTGGTGGAGCGGCCCCTGCGCATTTGCTTGCGCGACCTACACAACATGCCGAAACTGTCGCTGCTCGCGACGCTGGAATGCGCCGGAAACGGTCGCGCACAGTTCGATCCGCCCGTTGACGGCGAGCAGTGGCGCTTCGGGGCGGCGAGCACCGCCGAATGGACCGGCGTCCCGCTGGCGGAAATCCTGGACCGGGCGGGTCTGATGCCGGACGCCCACGATGTGGTATTCCGCGGCGCCGACGCGGGTCCGGTCGACGGCAAGACGGGGCCGGTGCGGTTCGAGCGCGCCCTGTCGGTGCGGGACGCCCGCGATTCCGGCGCGCTCGTCGCGTACGCGATGAACGGCGAACCGCTGCCACTGCAGCACGGTCGTCCCGTGCGGCTGGTCGTGCCCGGTTGGTATTCCGTCGCGTCGGTCAAGTGGCTGACCGAGATCGACGTGATCGGCCATCCCTTCGAGGCGTTCTTCCAAACGCAGCGGTATCAGTACGAATGGGAGCGCGACGGCGCCGTCGTCCGTGATCCGGTCCGCCTGCAGCGCGTGCGCGCGCTGATCGCCCAGCCCGCCGACGGCGCCGCGGTGCCCGCGGGGGATTTCGTCGTGCGGGGCGTCGCCTGGTCGGGCTCGGCACCCATTGACCGCGTGGACGTCCGGATCGACGACGGTCCGTGGCAGGCCGCCCGCCTGCTCGGCGAACGCCGCCGGCACAGCTGGCAGTGGTGGGAGTTGTTCACGCACTGCGCCGTTCGAGGGCCCATGACGGTCCGGGCACGGGCGACTGACGAGGCCGGCAACACCCAACCCGAGCGACCTGAATGGAATCGGTTCGGCTACGGCGGCAACGCGATTCAGACCATCAGCGTTGGGGTGCGGTGAACGCCGCGGCCCGCGGAATCGCTAGCTGCTGGACATCGAGTCGGCGCCGTCCGGGTAGACGCGTCGACCGTCGGCCGCAAACTCGCAGGCGCATGAGCGACCGCTGTCCTGCGACCAGCGCCGTAGCTGCGTGCCGCGCTTGCGCATCAGATGCTGCCGGTACACCTTGTCGCGCTGCTGCGGCGAGAACGCCAGGTCCAAGTTGATCGGCAACCCGGCCCAGTCGACCTGGTCACCCTCGTCGCCTGCGGCTGCCCGTCGCAGGCGGCACCGCAACGGGCAGCCGGCCTGTCCGGTGTCCTCGAGGGGCCCATCGAAATCCAGAGCCACGCGTACGTCCCTCCTCGGCGCCACCAATGACTGAATGGTGCAGCGAGGTTGTTTCGGCGACAGGCGCGCGACGTTTCCGTCGTATTACGAGTCGGGCGGAAGGCAGGCCGCCTAGTACACGTCCCGGTGATAGCGCTTGTCGGCGCTCAACGAGCGGACGTACTCCTTTGCGGCATCGGGCTCGAGGCGGCCGTGCTCGGCGGCGATCTCGCAGAGCGCGCGGTCGACGTCCTTGGCCATGGGATCTGCGGTGCCGCACACGTATAGTTGCGCCCCGTCCTGCAGCCAGTGCCACAGCTGGGCGCCACGCTGACGCATCAAGTGCTGCACGTACACCTTCTCGCGCTGGTCCCGGGAAAAGGCGAGGTCCAGCTCGGTGAGGAACCCGTCGCTGCGCATCTGCTCGAGCTCGTCGCGGTAGTAGTAGTCGGTGGCCGCATGCTGTTCGCCGAAGAACAGCCAGTTGGGGCCGGTGTGGCCGAGCGCACGACGCTCCTGCAGGAAACCGCGGAACGGCGCGATCCCGGTGCCGGGCCCGACCATGATCATCGGGGTGTCGGGATCGCTGGGCGGCCGGAAGTTGCTCGATGGCTGCAGGTAGACGGCGACCCGGTCGCCGGGGGAGCGGTCCGCGAGATACGTCGAGCACACCCCGCGGCGTGGGACGCCCTGGAAGTTGTAGCGCACCGGCGACACCGTCAGATGGACTTCCCCGGGGTGCTCTTTGGGGCTCGACGAGATCGAGTACAGCCGCGGCTGAAGGCGTTTGAGGACCCGCACCCATTCGTGGGCCGACGCCGAGACCGGCAGTCGTGCCAGCAGGTCGATGGACTGGCGGCCCCATGTCCAATCGCTCAGGGCGGCTTTGTTGTCCGGCTTCAGCAGCTCGGCGAGTTTCGGGTCACCGGTGCGCTCCTGCACGAACCGCACGAGGTCCCGGCTGAGGTGGGCGATCTCCAGGCGCTCGGTCAGGGCGGAGCGCAACGACATCAACCCGTGCTCGCCGACCTCGACCGGGGTCTGCCCGTCCAGTCCGGTGACAGACAGCCATTCGTCGACCAGTTGGTCGCTGTTGCGCGGCCACACCCCCAGCGCGTCACCGGCTTCGTACTTCACGGTTTCTTCCGGCAGGTCGAAAACCAGCTGTCGCACGTCTTTTGCCGATTCCGGCCGACTCAGCACGGTGTTGCGGACCACCCCGGTGATCAGCGGGTGCTTTTTGCTGTAGGTGCCCGCTCCCGGCCGGGCGGACCGGGAGGGCGACGGGACGGTCGACGTTGCGCGCGCCGGCGCGTGCTGATCGCGGCCGACAGGCGCGGGGGCGCGGGTGAGCGCCTCCATCACCTCGCCCAGCCACTTGGCCGCGGTGTCGTCATAGTCGGGCTCACAGTCGGCCCGGTCGGCGATGCGGGTCGCGCCCAGTTCGGCGAGGCGTGTGTCGAGGCTGCGTCCGTGGCCGCAGAAATTGTCGTAGTTCGAGTCGCCGAGGGCGAGCACCGCGTAACGGGTATCGGTCAGCCTGGCCGCGCCGTCCGCCGTCAGCGCCCGCCAGAAGCCGGCACCGTTGTCCGGCGGTTCACCGTCACCGGTGGTGCTGGTGATCAGCAGCAGTTCCCGCGTCGAGGCCAGGTCGGCCAGCGGGAAGTCGTCCATGGCATGCAACGCGACCGGCAGCTCGGCGTCGCCGAGCCTTGCGGCGACATCGGCGGCGAGCTCTTCCGCGGTCCCGGTCTGCGACGCCCACAACACCACGATGGGTGCCCGTGGCGCGGGTTTGGTGTTGGGGGCCTCGGTCGTGGACTGCTTGGCGGCTCGCGCTGGAGCCGGCGCGTCATCGCGCGAGAACAGACCCGCGAGCAGACCATCCACCCATAGCCGGGTGCCGGAATCGAAAGGAGCGCTCTGGGGCAGGGTGGGCACCCCCGTCACGCGTCGCCCGGCGTCCGACCGAAGCGCGGTCAACATCCCGGCCAGGTAGGAGCGGCCGAGCTCGTCGAATTCCGGCACGGGTTTGGTTGCCACACCGAGCAAGTCGGCCAGGGCATCGACCTGTGACACGCTGATTTCCGTGACCTCCGTGGGCGCGGGTTGCGGTGAGTCGGCGTCCGCCGCCGGCTTGGCGGCCGGATCTGCCGCGGAGACAGCGACTTTCGCCAACGTGACGGCGCACGCTTTGAATTCCGGTTGGTTCGAGATGGGATCCACCGCGTCGTTGGTGACCGCGTTGATTGCCAGGTATTCGCCGAAGACGTCGTTCCAGTGGAAGGGGGCGAAGCAGTTACCGGGCCGCACCCGGTCGCTGATCGTGGCGGGCAGCACGGCGCGGCCGCGCCGGGAAGCGATTTCCGTCGCGTCGCCGTCGGCGATCTCCAGTCGTGCGGCATCTTCGGGGTGGATTTCGATGAACGGCCCGGGGTTGAGCTTGTTGAGTTTGGCGACCTTGCCGGTCTTGGTCATCGTGTGCCACTGGTGCGGCAGGCGGCCGGTGTTCAACAGGAACGGGTAGTCGTTGTCCGGCATTTCCTCGGGCGGTAGGTGCGGGCGGGCGAAGAACACCGCGCGACCGTTCTCGGTGGGGAAGGCCAACCGGGGTGTGCTGCCGTCCTCGCGGACCAGCAGGGTCTGACTGACCCCGTTGTTGAGGTAACGAATGGGGTTGCGGTCGCCCGGGTTCTCCGGCGCGCAGGGCCACTGCAGCGGGCCCCGGCGCAGCCGCTCGTAGCTGGCTCCGCGCAGATCGTAGCCGGTCTTCGGGTTCGAGAATCGCTTGATCTCTTCGAAGACCTCGTCGGCGGAGTTGTAGCTGAAGGCGTCCGAAAAGCCCATCTCGCAGGCGATCCGGGCGATGATCTGCCAGTCGGGCAGCGCGTCACCCGGTGCCGTGACGGCCGGCCGGAACAGCGTCATGTTGCGCTCGGAGTTGACCATCACGCCCTCGGCCTCCGACCACAGGGCCGCGGGCAGCAGCACGTCGGCGTATTCGTTGGTCTCGTTCTGCAGGAAGGCGTCCTGGGTGATGACCAATTCCGCGCGCTCCAGTCCCGCCAGCACGGTTCGCCTATTGGCCACGGAGGCAACGGGATTGGTGCAGACAATCCAGCACGCCTTGATGTCGCCCTCGGCCATCCGGGAGAACATGTCGATGGTGCCGGCGCCGACGTCGGTGCGCAACGTTCCCCGGGGGAGGCCCCACCGGTCTTCGGTGAAGGCGCGGTCCTCTGCCGACAGGACGGAGCGCTGGCCGGGCAGACCCGGTCCCATGTAACCCATTTCGCGGCCGCCCATCGCGTTGGGCTGACCCGTGAGCGAGAAGGGGCCGCTGCCGGGTTTGCAGATCGCGCCGGTGGCCAGGTGCAGATTGCACAGGGCGTTGGTGTTCCAGGTGCCGTGCGTGCTCTGGTTGAGGCCCATGGTCCAGCAGCTCACAAAGTTCTCGGCTTCACCGATCATGCGGGCCGCGGCGCGGATGTCGGCCTCGGGGATCCCGGTGATCTCGCTTACCGTGGCCGGGGGGTACTGCTCGAGGAAGCCGGGCATCACCTCCCACCCGTCGGTGAACTCGGCGATGAATTCGGGGTCGGTGTGCCCATTTTCGACGATCAGGTGCAGCAGCCCGTTGAGCAGGGCGAGATCTGAGCCCGGAGCGATCTGGAGGAACAGGTCGGCCTTTTCCGCGGTCGCGGTGCGGCGCGGGTCGACGACGATCAGCTTTGCCCCGGCCTTGACGCGGTCCATCATCCGCAGGAACAGGATGGGATGGCAGTCGGCCATGTTGGCGCCGATGACGAAGAAGACGTCGGCGTGTTCGAAGTCCTGGTATGAGCCGGGCGGCCCGTCCGCCCCCAGCGAGAGCTTGTAGCCGGAACCGGCGCTGGCCATGCACAGCCGTGAGTTCGACTCGATCTGGTTGGTGCCGATGAAGCCCTTGGTCAGCTTGTTCGCGAGGTATTGCGCCTCGATGGACATCTGTCCCGACACGTACATGGCGAAGGAATCCGGGCCGTGCGCATCGATGATCGCCCGTAACCGGCCCGCGCACTGCGTGATCGCGCTGTCCATGTCGACGGCCTCGATCGGTTCCCCGCGGTCGGCGCGCACGTGCGCCGCTTCCATCCGGCCGGGCGCCTGCAAAAGGTCCGAAGTGGTGGTGCCTTTGGTGCACAACCGGCCGAAGTTGGCCGGATGTTGTTTGTCCCCAACCGACTTCGCGATGTGACGGCGACCGCTCTCGGCATCTTCTGTGACCTGCAACACCATTCCGCAGCCCACGCCACAGTATGCGCACACGGTGTTCACGGCATCGGTGTGAGACGCCATGGACTCCCTGGCCACGCACTTCCCTCCTTTGAGCGCAACAGGCTTACATCGAATGGTGCGACGAGGATGTTTCGGCACCGGGTATCCGGAGTTTCCCCCGCTTTACGGCTTCCTCTCACCGGCCAAAGCGCGTCCGTGAACTCTCGGAAAAGCCGCAAACCCCCAGGTCAGCAAGGGTCATCGTCGACCCGCTGACTTCGCTCAAGGCTACCGGGGCGGGTGGCGGCATCACCTATCGGAATGGCGTCTCCGACCAAACAAACGGCACATTCACAGCCTTCGCTAAGCTCACCGCGTGCGTCGGCTGATGGTGATCCTCTTGATCCTGCTGGCCTCCGGTTGCGGCGAGAAGCACGCCGCAGCGCCGCCGGCGTCGGCCGAGAAGTGCAAGGACTCCGATGGGCCGGCGCCCGACACCGTGCAGCGCGCCATCGCGTCGGTTCCCATCACCGTCCCGGGTACCACGTGGGTGGAAATCGCTCGCGGACATGCCAGGAAGTGCCGCTTGTACTGGGTGCAGATCATCCCCACCATTGCCAGCGAATCCACCGGCCAGCAGCTGCTGTTCTTCGATCACAACACGTCGCTGGGCACGGCGACCCCAAACCCGAAGCCGTACATCACCGTGCTTCCGCCCTCCGACGACACCATCATGGTTCAGTACCAATGGTTGAAGGGCAACGATCAGCCGTGCTGCCCCACCGGTATCGGCACGGTGAAGTTCGAGATCGGCCCGGACGGCAAGCTGAGGGCGCTCAGCAAGATCCCGAATCAATGACGTTGGGCCACAAGCCGAACGCGCGCGAACCCCGCACGTTGATTGTCCGGCCCGCGTTGTGAATATTCAGACCCGAGAGCGGCTTTCGTGCGGCCAAACGGCCGAATTTCACAGGCTTTATTCAGTAGACTCTTACGCCGGGCTGCGCCATAACCGGGCGAGCCCTGTCATCCTTGACAACCAGTGCCGGCAGTGGATCCGGCGGAGGAAGGCAGGTCTCATGGGCAGCTCGCGGCGCCTCACACACTGGGACCCAGAGGATGTCGTGGCGTGGGAAGCCGGGAACAGGCTGATCGCCCGCCGGAACCTGATCTGGTCGATCGCGACCATGCACGTCGCCTTTTCCATCTGGTACCTGTGGTCGGTCATGGTGCTGTTCATGCCGGAGGACGTCTACGGGTTCACCACCGGCGACAAGCTTCTGGTGGGTGCCACCGCCGCCCTGGTCGGGGCGCTCGTGCGCATCCCGTACGCGATGGGCACGGCCAGGTTCGGCGGGCGTAACTGGGCGGTGCTGTCATCGGTCGTGCTCCTGATCCCGACCGTGGGTGCGATCGCGCTGCTGGCCCATCCCGGCCTGCCGTTGTGGCCCTATCTGGTGTGCGCGGCGCTGACGGGATTGGGCGGTGGCAACTACGCGGCGTCGCTGGCCAACGTCGAATCCTTTTATCCGCAGCGGCGCAAGGGGATGGCGCTGGGGCTCACCGGCGGGATCGGCAACCTCGGTGCCGCGGCCATCCAGGCCGTCGGCCTGATGGTGCTGGCCACCGCAGGCCATCGGGCGCCGTACTGGGTGTGCGCCGTCTATCTGGTGCTGCTGGCCGTCGTCGGTGTCGGTGCGGCCCTGTTCATGGACAACCTCGACCATTCGATCGAGGTCGCCCACGTGCGATCCGTTCTGTCGTTTCCCGATACCTGGGCGATCTCATTCCTCTACATGTGCGCCGCGGGATCCTTCATCGGTTTCGCGTTCGCCTTCGGCCAAGTGCTGCAACACAACCTGATGGCGGCCGGGCAAAGCCACGGGCAGGCCGCGCTGCACGCCGCCGAAATCGCCTTCGTCGGACCGCTGTTGGGATCGATCGCACGGGTGGTCGGTGGCAGGCTGGGCGATCGTTTCGACGGTGGCCGCGTCACGCTGGTCGTCCTGACCGCCATGATCGCCGCCGGAGGCTTCCTGGTCGCCGTCAGCACCCATGAAGACCTCACACGCGTTCCCGGCGACCCGGTGGGGGCTTTCACGACGATCGGCTACGTCGTCGGATTCATTGCGCTGTTTATCTTTTGCGGCATCGGCAAGGGCTCGGTGTTCAAGCTCATCCCGTCGGTCGTGGCGGAGCGAAGCCGTGCGCTGGGTGTCGCCGACGCCGAGCGGCGGCACTGGGAGACCGTGCGGGCAGGAGCGCTGATCGGATTCGCCGGCTCGCTGGGCGCACTCGGGGGAGTGGTGATCAACCTGGCGCTGCGGCAGTCCTATGCCAGCGCCGACACCGAGACGCCGGCGTTCTGGTTCTTCCTGATCTGTTACGTCGCTGCTGCGATCCTGACCTGGGTCAGATACGTCGGGCCGCAACGGGACGCGGCGCGGTCGGGCTGGGAGGTGCTCGGCGAGCAGCCCGTCAGCTCGTGACCGTGTCCGCCAAGTTCTCCGGGTGCAGCATCTCGGCATAGCGCAGCTGCTCGGGGATCCCGAATCCGTCGACCAGCGTTTGCGCGTGGGGGCGCAGCGCGCGACATCGATCGTTGATGCCCCGGGTGACGGCCTTGGCGCGTTCGGTGGACAGGTACCGATGCTCGATGTACCAGGCTTTGTCGTCCTCGATCACCGACAGTGCGTACAGGTCGCAGACGATGCCCAACAGCTCCGGGGCCTCCTCGTGCGGGCAGGCGTCGATGCCGGCGACGAACGCTTCGAGGATCACCCGGTCGATGTGCGCGGCCGCGGCGTGCAGCACGTGGTCCTGCACCGCGTTGAACGCGTCGAACTCCGACATCTCCTTGGATTTGGCCTGCAGCCGGCGCGCGACGGAGGCGAGGAGGTATTCCTCCCGATCCTCGAACATCTTGATCTGGGTGCCCCGGTTGAACAGGCTGCCCTCTTCCTCGCTGTCCTGCCGGGCGTCGACGATGGTTTGGATGATCGTCTCTGCCGCAGTGCGTTTGACCACGCGCTCACCGACGGTGTTGGCGGCGAAGCGGACCCATTCGACGGGGCTCATGCTGCGGATGTCGTCGGCGTAGGCCGTCAGCAGCTCCTTGGCCACCAGCTGCGTCAGGACGTGGTTGTCACCCTCGAACGTGGTGAACACGTCGGTGTCGCCGCGTAGCGCGACCAACCGGTTCTCGGCCATGTAGCCCGCGCCGCCGCAGGCCTCCCGCGCCTCCTGAATCGCCCGGGACGCGTGCCAGGTGTTGGCCGCCTTCAAGCCGGCGGCACGTGCCTCCAATTCGCGTTGCTCGTCGGCGTCGACTGCGTCGGCGGTCTGGATGTCGTGGCATTTACTGACCAGCTCGTTCTGGGCGAACTGCAGCGCGTACGACTTGGCGATCAACGGGAACAGCCGGCGCTGGTGCACCAGGTAGTCCATGATCAGCACCTCGGACTCGTCGTCGGGTGCGCTGAATTGCTTGCGCTGCAAGGCGTATCGCGTGGCGATGTCCAACGCGACGCGCGCGGCCGCGCCCGCGCTGCCGCCCACCGTGATCCGCCCGCGCACCAACGTGCCCAGCATGGTGAAGAACCGGCGGTTGGGGTTCTCGATCGGTGAGCTGTAGGTCCCGTCCGGCGCCACGTCGCCGTATTTGTTCAGCAGGTTCACCCGCGGGACGCGGACGTGGTCGAAGACGATTCGGCCGTTGTCGACCCCGGGCAGGCCGCCCTTGTACTCACAGTCCGACGTCGTCACCCCGGGCAGGTCGTTGCCGTCGGCGTCGCGGATCGGCACCAGCAGACAGTGCACGCCGTGCTGGACCGGCTCGCCGTTCTCGGTCGTGATGAGTTGCGCGAATACCGCTGCCATGGTGGCGGTTTCGGCCGCGCCGCCGATGTAATCCTTACGGGCCGTCGGCGTGGGGGAGTCGATGATGAACTCCTCCGTCGCGGGGTCATACGTCGCGGTGGTCTCCAGCGACTGCACGTCGCTGCCGTGTCCGGTCTCGGTCATCGCGAAGCAGCCCCGCAATTCCAGGCTGATGATCTTCTTGACGTATGCCTCGTGGTGGCGCTCGGTGCCGAGGTTTTCCACGGCGCCGCCGAACAGCCCCCACTGAACGCCGGCCTTCACCATCAACGACAGATCCGACATCGCGAGCATCTCGATCATCGTGATGGCGGCGCCGATGTCGCCGGTGCCGCCGTGCTCCTTGCGGAAGTTGTCGGCGGCGGCGCCGAACGCGGCCATGATCCTCATCTGCTCGGCCACCTTGGTGCGCGCGATCACGGTGTTCGGGGTGTAGTGCGGGCGGAAGAGGTCCTCACTCATGGTGGACCGCAGCTGGTTCTTGACGTCGCGCCAACGCCCGTCGAGGGCGTTGCGCAGCTGCTCGGCAATGGTTGTGCTATCTGGCGCCATAGACCGACCGTATCCCCCGGTTCGCGTTGCGTGAAACAACAACCCGATTTTCACCGAACGTGCATCCATGGCGAGGTCGGGGCCGAATTTTCGTGCTGAGTGCACGCTCGCCCGCTACCTTCTCGGTTATGAGTCGGTGGGTGGCGTCGATGTGTCTCGCCCTGGCGTTGGTGGGGTGCGCGTCCGGGCATCCACCCGCGCCGCGGCCGATGCTGACGTATCTGGGCCAGTCGCAGGTTCCGTTCGACGCCACCTTCGACGGCACCGTCATCGGCGGGCTGTCGGCGCTCAGCTACGACCCGGGCCGCCAGCTGTATTACGTGATCAGTGACGATCGCTCCAAGAAGAATCCGGCCCGGTTCTACACGGTGCAGTTGTCCCTGTCGGACAGGGGAATTGACCACGTCACGTTCACCGGCACCCATCCGCTGCTCGACCCGTCCGGCCGGCCGTTCCCGCCGCTCAGGGCGGATACCACGCCGCCGATCGTTCCCCCCGACCCCGAAGGCATCGCGTTCGATCCCGCCCGGCAGCGGCTGTACTGGTCCTCCGAAGGTGAGCGGCTCACCGCCGGCCCGGTGTTGCTCGACCCGTGGATCCGGACCGCGGCGCTCGACGGTGCCTACCTGGGCCAGTTCACCCTGCCGGCCAATCTGGCGATGTCGGCGCAGCGCGTGGGCCCGCGCAGGGACAAGGCGCTGGAGGGCCTGGCGCTGACGCCCGACGGCCGATCGCTGTTCGCCGCGATGGAGGACCCCGGCTACAACGACGGTCCGCTCAGCGACGGCGGCCACCGCATCCTCACCCGGATCACGAAGTTCGACGTCGCGACCGGCGCGGCCACGGCCCAATACGCGTACCCGATGGAGCCGCCGGCACCGCCCGCCGATGTCAACGGTGTCTCCGATCTGGTCGCCCTGACCGACACCTCGTTCTTGGTGATCGAGCGATCGTCGGCCCTGCCGCCGACGGTGCGGATCTACCGCGCCGAAATCGGTGCGGCGACAGACGTTTTGACCACCCCGTCGATGGAGCACGCGGCCGTGACGCCCATGACTAAAACCCTGGCGGTCGATTTGTCGTCCACGCCGGGACTGTCACCGCTGGACAACGTCGAGGGCATCACGCTGGGACCGAAGCTGCCCGACGGTCGCCAGTCGGTGGTGCTGGTCAGCGACAACAACTTCTCGCCCCGCCAGGTCACTCAGTTCCTGTTGTTGGCGATGTGATGCGGGCCCGGCCGGGTTCGGGCCGCAGCCGGTAGAGGGCGAAGCCCGTCGCCGCCACGCCGAAGAGCACCAGCATGGTCATGTCGAACACCCACCAACCGCTGTAGTGGGTCCACGTCTGGGAGTCGGCGGCCAGCGCGTCGACCCTGCGCAGGTCGACCGTGGACGCCGACGCGGCGAAGCCCCATCGGGCGGGAACGAACCAGGAGATCTCCTGGAAGCCCCACTTGCTCACCAGCTGGACGAAGCTCCCGTTGAACAGCGCCGACGCCAGGATCACCGGCAACAGCAGCGGCAGGACCTCACGCAGCCGAGTGCCCAGCGCCGACAACGCGAGCCCGATCACCGCGGACACGATGGCCGTCACCGCCACGCTCACATAGAGCTCGAGCGTGGCGTCGTGCAGCAAGGTGGCGCCGCGCGTTGGACCGCCCTTCTCGGCGACGACGATGGCGAACACGACCGCCGTCAACAGGGCCGCGGCGACGCCGAACACCAGGATCTTGGCGGCCAGGTAGGCCGTCGTCGACATCCCGAGAGCCTGCTCGCGCCGGAAGACGTGCCGCTCACCCACCACGGCCCGGATCGTCAGCGCGGTGCCGATGATCACCGCGGCGACGTTGAGGGCGGCCAGGATCTCGATGGCTTCGTGCGGGTGGGCGGCGCCCGCCGGTGGCCGGGCCAGGCCCGAATCGCCCGGGATCAGCAGCGTCGCTCCCGCCAGCAGGAACGGCAGAATCGCCAAGAACACGAAGTAGAGCCGGTCGGCGAAGATCAGCCTGACGTCGCGGCGGGCCAGCAGCCGGACCTGCCGCGCCATCGGGGGTTCGGCGGGCGGCGGCGACGGGGCGGCCACCTCGGGCGGCGCCGTCAACGCCGACGCCGATGGGCGGGCACGGAACGCACGGTGGGTTCCGCCGGGATCGGCGCCCGCCCGGGCGAGCACCGCGGACCAGTCGGCCGTGCCCATCGTGGCCTCGATCTGCGCGGGCGGCCCGAGGAATGCCGTCGTACCGGCCGAGGTGAGAACCAGCACCTGATCGCACAGGTCGAAGTCGGTCGACGACGTCCGCGATGACGCGGCCGCCACGACCACGCAGCCGATGTCGGCCTGGCGCCGCAGCATCGCCATCACGTGGCGCTGTTGTTCCGCGTCCAGGCCGGCGCTCGGCTCGTCAACCACGAGCAGCGTCGGCCGGGTGACGAGCTCGACCGCCAGCGCGGCGCACCGGCGCAGCTCGGGCGGTAGCTTGCCGATCCGGGTGGCC
>NZ_LZKD01000298.1:0-14747 GCF_001668695.1 Mycobacterium sp. E2497 | reverse complement strand
CACGGTGGACAAGCTGACCTTCGATCCGGCCGGATTCGGTTTCGCCCGAGCCGATCTCGGTGACCTGCTGGGCGGTGACGCGCAAGCCAACGCCGCCGAGGTGCGTGCGGTGCTGGCCGGCGGCAAGGGACCGGTCCGGGACGCCGTGGTGCTCAACGCCGCCGGGGCCCTGGTCGCCCACGCCGGTCTATCCAGCCGCGCTGAATGGTTGCCGGCGTGGGAGGACGGGCTGCGGCGCGCCGGCGCGGCGATCGACTCCGGCGCGGCCGAAGAGCTGCTCGCGCGATGGGTGCGGTTCGGCGAGCAGCTCTGAATCGTATTGCGCCGCTTGGGCCGAGGTCTGCTCGTAGGCCAACCGCGCCGAGCGCGCCGAGGCCGCCCACGATGCCCACGCGCCGGCTGAGCGCAGCGGTGATGCCCAGCCGGCGGCGTCGGGGGAGTCGTCGACCCGGACGATGCGCACCCCAGGACCGGCCAGCCAGCGCGCGATGAGCGCGGATTCCTCCACCAGCGCACCGCCCAGCGGGGCCGCGGTGGGCAGAATCGCCTGTGCCCCGGCCGCAATCGCGTCGACCACCGGCATCGGGGGCACCCCGCGCCTGGCGGCGCCGGCCGCGGCGAGCTGGCCGTGACGGACGATGGCGAGGTGATAGCCGCCCTGGCCGTCGGGCGCGGCGGCGATCAGCTCGGGCAGCGTGGCCAGCGCGCGCAACCGCTGGCCGCGCCACAGGATCTCGACGGCCGTGGCGGTGCGGTCACGCAGGCGCGCCGCGCTCTCGAAATGTCGCCGCTCGGCCAGCGCCGTGATCTGGTCCACGGCGCCGGACAGGGCGGCGTTGTCCATCCCGTCGATCAGCGCGGCGACGCGCGCCACGGCGGCGGCGTATTGCGTGGCCGTGACGGCGCGCGCCGCGGGGCAGGGTGAGATTTCCGCCTCCGCGCAGGCCGGGCCGTGCAGGACCGAACGTCCCAGCCGCGTCGTGCAGGTCCGCAGCCCGGTGTAGCGCGACAGCAGGGCGGCCGTGTCGGCGGCGTCGGCACGCGAGCGGAACGGGCCGATGGCCCGGTCGTGGCGGGGCGCTCGTACCACCGCCAGCCGCGGGAACGCCTCGTCCGTGAGCGCGACCCACCACCACCGGTGCGGGAACCGCGACCGGCGGTTGTAGGGCGGGGCGTGCGCGGCCAGCAGCCTCAGCTCGCGGACGCCGGCCTCCAGCGCGTGCGCGCACTCGACGTGGTCGACCGCGGTGGCCAGGTTGACCATCTCCTTCATCCGGCCGCGCGGGTCGGCGCCGGTGAAGTACTGGGCGACCCGGCGGCGCAGGTCGACGGCGGTGCCGACGTAGAGCACCTCGCCCGACGGCCCGCGAAACAGGTAAACACCCGGCCGGCGGGGCAGGCCCTCGGCGAGGACCCGCTTGCGCCGCTGCGCCGGGGTGACGTCCGGCAGGTAGGAGCGCAGGTCGGCGTAGGTGTGCACCCCCTGGTTGCCGACCCGCTCGATGAGCGCGTGCAGCACGTCCACGGTGGCGCGGGCATCGTCCAGCGCGCGGTGCGTGGGCTGGGTGGTGACCGCGAACAGCCGCGCCAGCGAGGCCAGCCGCACCGTCGGGGATTCCTCGCGGCTGAGCACCCGGCGGGCCAGCCGCACCGTGCACAGCACCTGTGGCCGGGGCCAGGGGATATCGCACCGCGCCGCGGCGGCGCGCAGAAATCCGATGTCGAACCCGGCGTTGTGGGCCACCAGCACCGTCCCCTGGTCCAAGCCGGCGAATTCGAGGAACATCGGCAACACCGCGTCGATGGTCGGGGCATCGGACACCATCGCGGTGGTGATGCCGGTCAGCTGCACGATCTGGGGCGGGATGCTGCGCTTCGGGTCGACCAGTGTGGCGAACTCGCCGAGCACGGTGCCGCCGCGGACTTTGACCGCACCGATCTCGGTGATGGCGTCGGGGGTTTTTCCGTTGGTGCTTTTGGTGCGGCCGCCGGTGGTCTCCAGGTCGACCACCACGAAGGTCGTGTCGCGCAGCAAGACGTCGGGCGTTTCGAAGGACGACCCCAAGTCGGCGAAACTGAGCTGAGTCGCACCACCGGCACCCATGCCGCGACGGTAAGCGTGGCCACCGACACCCGCGCGGCTCCCACGCCGGGCGAACGCACGCCCGGGTGCGGGGGTTTCCGGTGGAAAGGCGGTGCCGGCTGGTTGTCGGTGGCCGCGGTTACGGTTCGGACAGTCGACCTGACGTCGCCCAAGCCTGACCGAGAGGACCGATCCTGATGGCACGAAGCAGTGGACCCGACAGCAACGGCGCGACGGTGCCCGAAGCGGGGGCGCCGGTGGTGATCGACTGCGACGACTGCGCGGTCCGCGGGCCGGGCTGCCGCGACTGCGTCGTCAGCGTGTTACTCGGGGTCCCGGAGACTTTGTTGGAAGACGAATGTGCTGCATTGGCGGTGCTTGCCGATGTGGGACTGGCACCGCGATTGCGGTTGGTGCCTATCCGCCGCGGACGCGATTCGGGCGTCGCCTAAGATGCTTTGCGTGCCAAAGGTTTACGAGGGGGTCGGCGTCGTTCACATGATAATGACAGAAATCTTGCCAATTTCTTAACCGCTCGCTTTGGACAAACGTCGATATCGTTTCGTAACCTACTTGAGACCTAAACCAGCTCGACGGCCCGCGGTCGTCGATGGCCGTTTAAGGAAGCAAAATCTTGAGGCTTGACTCTAGATACCCGTTTGCGCGTGTCTTCACACGAACTGCCATCGGGACGCTAGCGGGCTTCACGGTGTTATCCGGTGTCCTTGCCGCGCACGTGTCGGCCGACCCGGCCGACGACGCGCTGGCCAAACTCAACCAGTTGTCCCGCCAGGCCGAGCAGACCACCGAGGCGATGCACAGCGCGCAGCTCGACCTGAACGACAAATTGATGGCCCAGCGCGCGGCGGACAAGAAGCACGACGACGCCCAGGCCGCCGTCGATGCGGCCAAGGAGCGCTTGGCGTCCTACCAGGGCGCGGTCAACAAGCTCGCGGCCGCGACCTACATGGGCGGTCGCGTCGACGGCATGACGGCCATGTTGACCGCCGGATCGCCGCAAGGTCTGATCGACAAGCTGGCCATGCAGCGGCAGATGGCGACGCAGATGGCCGACCAGATGAAGAACTTCCGGGTCGCCAGCGAGCAGGCCGCCACGGCCGAGCGGGAGGCCGCCAAGTCCGCCGCCGACGCGAAGAGCGCCGCCGAGCAGGCGGCCGCGGTGCGGGCAAGCCTGCAGTCCAAGCAAAGTCAGCTGCAGGTGCAGATCGCGGTCGTCAAGTCGCAATACGTGTCCTTGTCGCCCGAGCAGCGCACCGCGCTCGCCGATCCCGGCTCCGTACCGGCCGGCCTCCCGGCACCCGGCGCGCCCGCGCCGGAGGCCGCGCCCCCGGGCGCACCGCCGCCGGCCGGGCAGGCACCCGGTGAGGCGCCGCCTCCCGGCGGAATGCCCGGGCCGTTCGGCGGCGGGGTCGGCGGCGGTGACCGCGCGACCGTCGTGCAGGCGGCGCTGACCCAGGTCGGCTCGCCCTATGTGTGGGGCGGTGCCGCGCCCGGCGGGTTCGACTGCTCCGGACTGGTGATGTGGGCGTTCCAGCAGGCCGGCATTTCGCTGCCGCACTCCAGCCAGGCGCAGGCGCAGGGCGGCCAACCGGTGGCCCTGTCGGACCTGCAGCCCGGCGACGTCATCACCTTCTACAACGACGCGTCGCACAGCGGCCTCTACGTCGGTGACGGCATGGTGATCCATTCCTCCACCTACGGCCAGCCCGTGCGCGTGGTGCCGATGAACGCGGCAGGCCCGATCCACGACGCCCGCCGCTACTAGAGGCCCCGGCCGGCGCCGCCGGCTCACGCTGCTGCTGGCCTGGGTGTTTGTCGTCGAGGTCGTCGTGGCGGCGGCCGTGCCGTTCGACGCGGCCGGCGACCGCGCCGCCCGTCCCGCGCAGCTGATCGTCCCGGCACACGGCCATGCCGGCGCCGCGACGAAGTCGCTGGTCGTCGGCGACCGCACCGTCCGGTTGCTCGGCCTCGGCGGCCCGGCCGGTGACCGGCTGCTGCCGCGGGTGGCGTCCGGCGTCGGCGTTGCAATCGGCGCGGTCGAGGCGTTCTGGGGCGTCGACTGGCCGCACGAGATCTCGGTGGTGGCGGCTGGCACGGACGAGGAGTTCCGCGCCGCCGCCGGTGGGGGACCGGCGGCGCAGTGGGCCGACATCGCGGCCGTGACGGTCGTCGACCGTGTCGACCCCGTGCACCGGATGGCCATCGGCCAGCGGATCGTCTTCGCGCCCGGTGCGGCCAACATGACCGCGGGTGCGCTACGAATCGTGTTGACGCACGAGCTTTTTCACTATGCCGCGCGCGTGGACACCGCCCCCGACGCGCCCCGGTGGCTGACCGAAGGCGTGGCCGATTTCGTCGCGCGGCCCCATACCCCGGTGCCCGCCGACGCGTTGCCGGTGCCGCTGACGCTGCCCTCGGACGCCGACCTGGACGCCCCGGGGCCGCAGCGCTCGCTGGCGTACGACCGTGCGTGGTGGTTCGCGCGCTTCGTCGCGGACACCTACGGGACGGCCAAGCTGCACGACCTGTATCTGGCCGTCTGCGGCGTCGGGCGCACCGACGTGGCCTCCGCCGTCCACGCCGTCCTGGCCACCGACTCGCCCGGCCTGCTCGTGCGCTGGCATGACTGGCTGGCCCACTCGGGGTGAGGGGCGCCCTGCGACGGGCCCGGTGCACCGCCAGGCTAGCCTGGCGCAGTGAGTCGGGTCCTGCTGGTAACCAACGACTTTCCGCCCCGGCCGGGCGGCATCCAGTCCTACTTGAGCGACTTCGTCGGCCGGCTGGTCGACGCTAGGTTGCATTCGGTGACGGTGTACGCGCCGCAATGGAAGGGCGCCGACGCCTTCGACGAGGCGGCCGAGTCGGCCGGTTATCGGGTGGTCCGGCATCCGGGCACCTTGATGCTGCCCGGGCCGGCGGTGGACGCGCGGATGCGCCGGCTGATCGCCGAGTGCGATATCGACACCGTCTGGTTCGGTGCGGCCGCACCGTTGGCGCTGTTGGCGCAGCGCGCCCGCCATGCCGGGGCGGGCCGGGTGGTGGCCAGCACGCACGGCCATGAAGTGGGCTGGTCGATGCTTCCGGTCGCCCGGTCGGTGTTGCGCCGCATCGGTGACACCACCGACGTCGTCACGTTCGTCAGCCGCTACACCCGCGGCCGGTTCGCGCCGGCCTTCGGCCCGCACGCCTCGCTGGAATACCTGCCGCCCGGGGTGAACACCGACCGGTTCCGGCCCGACCCGGCGGCCGGCGCCGAACTGCGCGACCGCTATGGGCTGGGGGAGCGGCCCACGGTCGTGTGCGCGTCCCGGCTGGTCCCGCGCAAGGGCCAGGACATGCTGATCAAGGCCCTGCCCTCGATCCGGCAACGCGTCGACGGCGCCGGCCTGGTCATCGTCGGCGGCGGTCCCTACCTGGAATCGCTGCGCAAACTGACCCGCGACTGCGGGGTGGCCGAGCACGTCACGTTCACCGGGGGAGTGCCGGCCGCCGAACTGCCAGCGCACCACGCGCTGGCGGACGTGTTCGCGATGCCCTGCCGAACCCGCGGCGCCGGGATGGACGTCGAGGGCTTGGGCATCGTCTTTCTGGAGGCGTCCGCTACCGGCAAGCCGGTGATCGCCGGCGACTCCGGCGGGGCCCCGGAAGCCGTGCAGCACAACAAGACTGGATTGGTGGTCGACGGGCGCTCGCTGAAGGCCGTCGCCGACGCCGTCGCCGAGTTGCTCGGCGATCCTGACCGGGCCGCGGCCATGGGCGCCGCCGGCCGCGAGTGGGTGCTGGCCCACTGGCGCTGGGACACGCTGGCCGCCCGGCTGGCCGAGCTTCTGCGCGGCGACGATGCGGGCCGTTGAGGCCGGCTGAGGAGTCGCGCAATCAGGCTTCTGCGCGGCGACGATGCGGGCCGTTGAGGCCGGCTGAGGAGTCGCGCAATCAGGCTTCTGCGCGGCGACGATGCGGGCCGTTGAGGCCGGCTGAGGAGTCGCGCAATCAGGCTTCTGCGCGGCGACGATGCGGGCCGTTGAGGCCGGCTGAGGAGTCGCGCAATCAGGCTTCTGCGCGGCGACGATGCGGGCCGTTGAGGCCGGCTGAGGAGTCGCGCAATCAGGCTTCTGCGCGGCGACGATGCGGGCCGTTGAGGCCGGCTGAGGAGTCGCGCAATCAGGCTTCTGCGCGGCGACGATGCGGGCCGTTGAGGCCGGCTGAGGAGTCGCGCAATCAGGCTTCTGCGCGGCGACGATGCGGGCCGTTGAGGCCGGGCTGAGGAGTCGCGCAATCAGGCTTCTGCGCGGCTAGCTATTCCTTCTCGTAGATCCAGTCGATGTCGGAGGCGAACTTCTCGGCCACCACGTTGCGCTTGACCTTCATCGTCGGTGTCAGCTCACCGGTGTCCTCGGTGAAATCCACCGGCAGGATGCGGAATTTGCGAATGGACTCGGCGTGCGACACCGCCTGGTTGGCGTGCTTGACCGCCGCGTCCACCTCGGCGACCAGGTCCGGGTCGGTGACCAGGTCGGCCACCGACGCACCGGCCGCCTTGTGGTTGCGTTCCTTCCAGGCGCCGAAAGCCTCCGGATCGATGGTGATCAGCGCGCCGATGAACGGCTTGGCGTCGCCCACCACCATGGCCTGGCTGATCAGCGCGTGTGCCCGCAGCTGGTCCTCGAGCACGGCCGGGGCGACGTTCTTGCCGCCGGCGGTGACGATGATCTCCTTCTTGCGCCCGGTGATCTTCAGGAAGCCGTCCTCGTCGAGCGCGCCGAGGTCGCCGGTCTTGAACCAGCCGTCGGTGAACGCGTCGTCGGTGGCCTGCTCGTTGCGCCAGTAGCCGCTGAACACCACGCCGCCGCGCACCAGCAGCTCGCCGTCCTCGGCGATGCGCATGCTGTTGCCCGGCAACAACGTTCCGACCGTGCCGATCCTGACGTTGCCGACCTGGTTGACCGTGATGGCCGAGCTGGTCTCCGTCAGGCCGTAGCCCTCGTGGATGGTCAGGCCGACGCCCCGGTAGAAATGGCCCAGCCGCGCGCCCAGCGGGGCGCCGCCGGAGACCGACGCGTGGCATTCGCCGCCCAGCGCGGTGCGCAGCTTGTGGTACACGAGCCGATCGAACAACGCGTGCTTGGCGCGCAGCACCAGCCCCGGGCGGCCGCGGTCCTGGGCCTGGCTCCAGTCGACCGCGGTCTGCACGGCGGCCGCGAAGATCCGCCCCTTGCCGTCGTTGACCGCGTTCTGCTCGGCGGTGTTGTAGACCTTCTCGAACACCCGCGGCACCGACACCACCACGGTCGGCTTGAACACGGCGAACATCGGCAGCAGGTTCTTGATGTCGCTGGTGAACCCGACGGTCACCTTGTTGGCGAATGCCGAGAGCGTCAGCGAGCGCGCCAGCACGTGGGCCAGCGGCAGGAAGATCAACAGGCGCTGCCCTTCGTCCAGCAGCGTCGGCAGGCATTCCTTGGCGCCGCGGGTCTCGTACAGCAGGTTGGAGTGGGTGAGTTGGCAGCCCTTGGGTCGTCCGGTGGTCCCCGAGGTGTAGATGAGCGTCGCCGGGTCGGCGGCGCGCAGCGCCTCCTGGCGGGCGGCGAGCTCGGCGGGCTCGACCGACGCCCCGGCCTCGTCGAGCTGGTCGAGCGCCTTGGGGCCCGAGCCGTCGATGTGCAGCACCCGGCGCAGGGCGGGCAGCTCGGTGGTGAGCTCGGTGACCATCGCGGCGTGGGCGTCGGTCTCGGCGAAGGCCAGCACCGCCTCGGAGTCCTGCAGCACCCAGCGCACCTGCTCGGCCGAGGACGTCTCGTAGATCGGTACGGTGACCGCCCCCACGGACAGGATCGCCAGGTCGATGATCGCCCACTCGTATCGGGTGGCCGAGAAGATCGACACCCGGTCGCCGGCCTGTACCCCGAGCGCGATCAGGCCCAGCGCCGCGGAGCGAACCTGGGCGGCGACCTCTGCGCAGGTGACGTCCGTCCACACGCCGTCGACCTGACGCCGGAAGATGACGAAGCTGGGGTCCTCGCGCTCGTGTTCGAAGACCATGGCCGCGATGTTGTCGTGCTCGCCGACGGAGAAGCGGGCGGGGACACTGTACTCACGCACTCTTGCTGACCTCGTTTTGGCTGGTGACGTTCCGGGGGACGGCTTGTTGTGGTCCAGCCTAATCCGCGCATTCGTGCAGGAACGGTGGCACTGTGCCGGCCGGGGCCGGAATCGGGCCCGCCCTCGGCGTGGCGGGCCCGATAGATATGTGAAGCTGAGGTGGTGAACAGCATCCAGATCGCGGACGAGACGTTCGTCGCCGCCGACGGCGCGCGGGTCGGTGCCGCGGTCGCCGACCCGTCGTGCTGGCGTCGCTGGTGGCCGGACCTGCGGTTGCGGGTCATCGAGGATCGCGCCGACAAGGGCATCCGCTGGGCGGTCACCGGCGCGCTGACCGGCACCATGGAAATCTGGCTGGAACCGTCGCTGGACGGGGTGGTGCTGCACTATTTCCTGCACGCCGAACCGACGGGCGTGGCGGCCTGGCAGCTGGCCAAGCTCAATCTGGCGAAAATGACACACCGCCGTCGGGTGGCGGGCAAGAAAATGGCCTTCGAGGTCAAGACGAGACTGGAACGGACACGTCCGGTGGGAGTTTCTCCGGTAGTTTAGCCGGGTCAGGTTTGCGGGGACTTTACCGTTTCGGACCGGAGGCCCGGGGGTTTGGACCCGCACGGCAGTTTTCCCCGCGGCGTCGACCGCCGGCGGGAGAGAGGGCAGCACCAGGTGGCGGAGAAGACGTCGCAGACCATCTACATCGACGCCGACCCGAGCACGGTGATGGGCGTCATCGCGGACATCGATTCCTACCCCCAGTGGATCTCGGAATACCGGGAGGCCGAGGTCCAGGAGACGGACGCCGACGGCTATCCGAAGGTTGCGCGGGTGGTGCTGGACGCCGCTGTCCTCAAGGACACGTTGGTCATGTCCTACCAGTGGCCCAAGGACCGGCGATCGGTCAGCTGGACGCTTGTCTCCAGCTCGCTGCTGCGTTCCCTGGAAGGCACATATCGATTGGCGCCCAAGGGATCCGGCACGGAGGTCACCTACGAGCTCTCGGTCGATCTCGCCGTCCCGATGATCGGTCTGCTCAAGCGCAAGGCCGAGCGCCGGCTGACCGACACCGCATTGAAGGATCTGAAGAAACGAGTCGAGGGCTGAGTGAGTCCGGCCAATCGCGGGCGCTCACCCCGGCCCGGATCAGTCTCTTCGTTGGCAAGGGCGGGGTAGGCAAGTCCACGCTGGCATGCGCCACGGCGGTCAGCGCCGCGAGCGCGGGGCAGCGGGTGCTGGTGGTGTCCACCGACCAGGCGCACTCACTCGGGGACGTGCTCGGCGTTCCCGTTCCACCGAGTCAGGGTGAACTGGTTCGCGTCCTCGCCGATGACGCCCAGGCCGGCGGCGGCTTTCTGGAAGCGCTGGCGTTGGACACTTTGGCCTTGCTCGAGGCCCGCTGGCACCACGTGGTGGACACACTCGATCGGCGGTTTCCCGATTCCGAGTTGAGCACCATTGCGCCCCAGGAACTTTCGGCGTTACCGGGCGTTCAGGAGGTGCTCGGACTGCACGCCGTCGGCGAGCTGGCCGTGTCCGGGCGCTGGGATCGCGTCGTCGTCGACTGCGCATCGACCGCGGACGCGCTGCGGATGCTGACCCTGCCGGCCACCTTCGGCCTCTACGTCGAGCGGGCGTGGCCGCGTCATCGCCGGTTGTCGGTCAGCGCCGACGACGCGCGGTCGGCGGCGGTCGTGGAGCTGCTCGAGCGCGTCAGCGCCAGCGTCGAGGCGCTCAGCGCCCTGCTGACCGACGGCGAATTGGTCAGCGCGCATTTGGTGTTGACGCCCGAACGGGTGGTCGCGGCCGAGGCGGCCCGGACGCTGGGCTCGCTGGCGCTGATGGGCGTGCGCGTGGAGGAACTGATCGTCAACCAGGTGCTGGCCGAAGACGAGTCCTACGAATACCGAAACCTGCCGGAGCACCCCGCGTTCTACTGGTACGCCGAACGCATTTCCGAACAACGCGGCGTTCTCGACGAGCTCGACGCCACCATCGGTGAAGTGGCCCTGGTGATGACTCCGCACCTGTCCGGGGAACCGATCGGACCCAAGGCGCTGGGCGCTTTGCTCGACAGCGCGCGCCGCCGGGGCGGAACGGCGCCGCCGGGCCCGCTGCGGCCGACGGTGGACCTGGAATCCGGGACGGGACTTGGCTCCATTTACCGGATGCGGCTAGCGTTGCCACAACTCGATCCGTCGGGGCTGACGCTGGGCCGCGTCGACGACGACCTGATCATCAGCGCGGGCGGATTGCGGCGCAGGGTTCGGTTGGCGTCCGTACTCCGGCGGTGCACCGTCCTGGACGCGCACCTGCGGGGAACCGAGCTGACCGTACGTTTTCGACCAGACCCGGAGGTGTGGCCTAAGTGAGCGGGGCTCATCCCGAGATCGGTCCGGAGTTGCGCAGGCTCGCCCAGGCGATCCTGGACGGCATCGACCCGGCGATGCGGACGGCGGCCGCGCTGACCGCGGGACGGGGCGTCGGGACCGGCAAGTGTCAGCAGGTGTGGTGTCCGGTGTGTGCGCTGGCCGCGCTGGCGACCGGTGACCAGCACCCGCTGATCACCGTGATCGCCGACCACAGCATCGCGTTGCTCGAAGTCGTGCGCGCCATGCTCGACGACATCGACGGCGCGGCGAAACCGCCACCCGACGGTCCGCCCGGCGGTCCCCCCGGCGATGGCGGCCCCGAGACCCAGACACCGGACGCCGCGACCAGGACCCGCTATCAGCCTATCCCGGTCACCGTCGAGGAATGACCGCCCCGCGTCGAAGGTGGTCCATGGCGGACGCGATGGGTACAGTTGGCGCAGAACACCGGCGGGCGGGCGAGAGGGAGGGCCATGTGGTACTGGCTATTCAAGTACGTGCTCCTCGGCCCGCTGCTGTACTTGCTCGGTCGGCCAAAAGTTGAAGGCCTGGAACACATTCCGAGTTCCGGCCCGGCGATCCTGGCCAGCAATCACCTGGCGGTGATGGACAGCTTCTATCTGCCGCTGGTGGTGCGTCGCCGGATCACCTTCCTGGCGAAATCGGAATACTTCACCGGCACCGGCCTGAAGGGCTGGTTCCAGCGCTGGTTTTTCACCGCCGTGGGCCAGGTGCCGATCGACCGGACCGATGCCGACAGCGCCCAGGCGGCGCTGACCACCGCCGAACGGCTGCTGTCGGCGGGCAAGTTGCTGGGGATGTACCCCGAGGGCACCCGCTCGCCGGACGGCCGGCTGTACAAGGGCAAGACCGGCCTGGCGCGGCTGGCGCTGCACACCGGGGTGCCGGTGATCCCGGTGGCGATGATCGGCACGAACGTGGTCAACCCCCCGGGGACGAACATGCTTCGTTTCGGGCGGGTCACCGTGCGCTTCGGCAAGCCGATGGACTTCTCCCGCTTCGAAGGGCTGGCCGGCAACCGCTTCATCGAGCGGGCCGTCACCGACGAGGTGATCTACGAGCTGATGGGGCTTTCCGGCCAGGAATACGTGGACATATACGCCGCCAGCCTGAAGGAGAACCGCAACGGCTCGAACGGTCAGGGTTCGACCAGCGAGGCCGCGCGGATCCCCGAAACCGCCGTCGGCTGATCGCCGGCGTCGACTAGCCGATCGCTGTCGCCGGCGTCAATTGCTGCGGCGCCGAATCCCGCGAGGCCTTGCGGGCGGTGACCGTCAGGCCCGCCGCGACGAGGACCGCGATCGCCCACCACACGTAGGACATCCCGGCGAGTTGGCGCCACCAGACGGCCGTCGTCTCGTGGTGCTTGGGCAGCAGGTCGATCGGCGACCATCTCATCAGCGCCACGCCCGCGGCGGCGACCACGGCCAGCGCCACGTTGCGCCGCCGCCAGGCCAGCACGGCCAGCACCACGACGGTGGGCAGCCCCCACACCCAGTGGTGTGACCACGAGACCGGCGAGACCACCAGCCCGAACAGGGCGACGCACACGACGGCCAGCACGGGCTCGCCGGCCCGCAGCACCCGGCGCATCGCCCACACCGTCAGGGCGAGCATGAGCAGCGAGGCCGCCACCCACAACACAAAGCGCTGCTGCTCACCCAGCCCGAGCCGGGCCAGCGACCCGGCGATGTTCTGATCGGTGTTCAGGGCCGCCTCGCCGATCCGATCGGTGTGCGCCAGGGTGTGCGTCCAGTACTCCCACGAATCGCTCCACGCCAGAACGAAACCCACCGCCGTCGCCCCCACGAAGGACGCCAGCGCCGTCAGCGCCGCGCGGTTGTCACGCCGCAGCAGGAAGTAGAGCAGGAACACCGCGGGCGTGAGTTTGAGCGCTATCCCCACACCGAGCAGCAGGCCCCGCGGCCACGGGGTGCGGCGCGGCAGGCAGTCGGCGATCACCAGCGTCATCAGCACGACGTTGATCTGGCCGAAGGCGAAGTTCGACGTGATCGGTTCCAGCCAGATCGTCGCCGCCACGGTGATGACGACGGCCAGCCACCAGCGGCGCAACCACGCCGGTCCGGGCAGCGCGGTGGAGGCGGCCCAGACATCCAGGCGGGTCAGCACGATCACCGTCGAGACGACCAGCAGCACCAACGTCAACGCCGTGATCGCGACGCTGGCGGCCGGCATGTGCAGCCAGGCGAACGGGCAGAACACGATCGCCGCCAGCGGAGGATAGGTGAACGGAAGGTTGAGCCCGATCGGTGTGTGGAACAACACATCGCCGTGGTACAGCGAATGCCCGTGCATCCAGGCCTGCGCGCCCATCTGATACACGTCGATGTCGATGCGATAGGGCGTGTGCCCGAACAGCTGCCAGGCCACGTAGCCCAGGCCCGCCGCCGCCAGCAGCCAAAGGCCGCACCACAACAGGACCTGGCCGGGGCCACGTCCGCCTGGGAAGCCCACGCCGGGCGCCCGCCATCTACTCATGTCGCACAACAGCGTAATCGGTGCGCGGGGGTGGCACGCGGCCCAGCGCGGCTCACACGGGGTCGGCGCGGACAGGCGTACGTTTCAAGAGTGCTCCACTGGTTCGTGCCGCGGGTGACCCGGTGGTTCGCGCACGACATCCTCGACGGCGGCCGGTTACCCCTGCTGTGCTGCCTGGTGGCGTTCATCATGACCTTCTTCGTCACCCGGACGTTCGTGCGCTTCATCCGCCACCGCGCGGCCGCGGGTCGCCCGACCAGGTGGTGGCACCCGCGCAACGTGCACCTCGGCGGCGTGCACATCCACCACGTGACGTTCGGTGTGGTCCTGGTGTTGCTCTCCGGCCTGACCCTGGTCACCCTGTCCATCGACGGCCACGAGCCCGAATTCACTTTGTCGGCAATCTTTTTCGGAATCGGCGCCGCCCTGGTGCTCGACGAGTACGCGTTGATCCTGCATCTGTCCGACGTCTATTGGGAAGAGGACGGGCGCACCTCGGTGGACGCGGTGTTCGCCGCGGTGGGAGTCGCGGGCCTGTTGATCATGGGGCTGCACCCGCTGATGTTCTTCCTCCCGATCTGGGAAGGCGCCGGTTCGTGGCCGCTGCGGGCCGCGGTGGCCGGCGCTCTGGTGCTGACGCTGCCGCTGGCCGTGGTGGTGGTGCTCAAGGGCAAGGTGTGGACCGGTCTGCTCGGGATGTTCATCGTGGTCCTGCTGGTGATCGGCGCCGTCCGGTTGTCGCGGCCGCACGCGCCCTGGGCCCGCTGGCGCTACACCACCCAGCCGGAGAAGATGCGCCGCGCGCTGCAGCGGGAACGCAGGCTGCGTCGCCCGATCGTGCGGGCCAAGCTTTGGGTCCAGTGCGCGATCGCGGGCACCCCCGGCCTGCCCGACGAGCGCGCGGTCGACGCCCAACTCGACCACGACGTCCATGCCGCTCCGCCGCCTACGGAGCCCATCCTGATCAGCAGATAAGCTGCGCCGGTGCGGTACTTCTACGACACCGAATTCATCGAGGACGGCCGCACCATCGAGTTGATCTCCATCGGGGTGGTCGCCGAAGACGGCCGCGAATACTACGCGGTGTCCACCGAATTCGATCCGGAGCGCGCCGGGGCCTGGGTGCGCGCCAACGTGCTGCCCAAGCTGCCGTCGCCGGCGTCGCAGCTGTGGCGCTCGCGCAGGCAGATCCGCCTGGACCTGGAGGAATTCTTCGACGTCCGGGGCAGCGACCCCATCGAACTGTGGGCGTGGATCGGCGCCTACGACCACGTGGCGCTGTGCCAGCTGTGGGGCACCATGCCCGAGTTGCCGCGGGCGCTGCCCCGCTTCACCCGGGACCTGAGGCAATTGTGGGAGGACCGCGGGTCCCCGCCGATGCCGCCGCGGTCGCGCGATGCCCACGACGCGCTGGTCGACGCCCGCGACCAGCTGCGACGTTTCCGGCTGATCACCTCGGCCGACGCAACCGGTTTCGGGAGCGATCGAAACGGGGGAGCGCCGGCCTGAGGCCGCCCGAACGACGTTCGCGCTGATCAGTCACCATCGCGCCCCGGTTACCATGGACCGATGAACTGGACTGTCGACATTCCGATCGACCAGCTGCCGTCGCCGCCGCCGTTGCCTGTTGACTTGCGGGCGCGTTTGGACGCTGCGCT
>NZ_LZKD01000297.1:0-631 GCF_001668695.1 Mycobacterium sp. E2497 | reverse complement strand
CCCGGGTCCCGTTCGCGGCCCGGGCGATCTCACGGATGGTGGCGCCCGCGTACCCGAATTCGGCCACGCAGCGCATGGTGGCAACGACGATCCGCTGCCGCGTCTCCTCGCCGCTGGCGCCGACCGGACGTCCCCGTTGCGCCCGCGTCACCGTGCTGTCCTCACTCGCGCGTCCCGTCCGCCGGCTCCCGGTCCCCGACACGGTCGAATATAATCGAGTGATCGATTAGTTTCGGCTTCGCCGCGGAGGTGCGTAGTGCGTGATGGACGGAGCTGCGGCGGGCTTCCCGCCGCATGAGCGTCACGCCGCCGCAATTGGGTCGGCCGGTGGGTGCCGACGGTGAGCAGACCCGGGCCCGCATCATCACCGCCGCGATGCGCTGCGTGGCCGAATTCGGGTACGCGGGCGCCACCATCCGTGAGATCGCCCGGGCCGCGAACGTCACCAGCGCCAGCCTCTACAACTACTTTCCGAACAAGGCGGAGCTGATCAACGCCGCGATAGCGGCGCGGACCGACGTCGCGTTGCCGCGGCTGCGCGCGGCCGCCGCGCGCCCGGGGACCGCCGTCGACCGGATCGAGGCGGTGCTCGACGAATCGGGCCGGCTCATGCGCGAGTATCCCGATCTGG
>NZ_LZKD01000296.1:0-679 GCF_001668695.1 Mycobacterium sp. E2497 | reverse complement strand
GCCTGCTCGCGATTGGCCTCGAGGGCGGCAGCCCAGGTCTCCAGGGTCCTCGCGTAGTGCAGCTGCAGCGAGTGGACCCGGGTCAGCTCGAAGCCGGCCGTGACCGCGTACTCGCCGACGGTCTGCGGTGTCGGCAGCCACCCGCCGGGGAAGATCTCGGTCAAGATGAACTGCGAGAAGTGCACGATCTCGTGGGTCAGCTTCATGCCCCGCGCCCGGGCGTCTTTGAAGGACGGGCGAACGATGGTGTGCAGCAACATCACCCCGTCGGACGGCAGCGCCTGGTAGGCCATCTTGAAGAAGCGCCCGTAGCGTTGGCGGCCGAAGTGCTCGAAGGCGCCGATCGAGACGATGCGGTCGACGGGCTCGTGGAACTTCTCCCACCCCTCCAACAGCACCCGCCGGGTGCGGGGCGTGTCCATCTGGTCGAACGTCTTCTGCACATGCTCGGCCTGGTTCTCCGACAATGTCAGGCCCACGACGTTCACGTCGTACTTCTCAATGGCCCGCCGCATGGTGGCGCCCCAGCCGCAGCCGATGTCGAGCAGCGTCATCCCCGGCTCGAGCTTCAACTTGCCCAGCGCCAGATCGATTTTGGCCAGCTGCGCCTACTTCGAGCGTGACGACATGACCCTGGAAGAGGCGCAGCTGGCCAAAATCGATCTGGCGCTGGGCAAGT
>NZ_LZKD01000295.1:0-8815 GCF_001668695.1 Mycobacterium sp. E2497 | reverse complement strand
CACCGACGCAGGGCATGACGATCTCCAGCATGTGCAACGGGTCGGCGATCACGGGGCTGGCCAGGACGTCGTCGACCGTCAGCGGCTTGTCCTTCCAGATCGCGCCCTCGGTGTGGTTGGCGTTGACCCGCTGGTCGACGACGATCTTGGCCATCGCCCGCTCGTCGTAGCCGTAGACGGCCGCGTAACGCTGGGCCACCTGCCCGTAGGGCCCGTTCTGCCCGAGATTGCCGTAGGGGATCTCGAATTCGGCCTGGGGAGAGCCGTATTGGTTGCTCGACGACCCGAAGAACATCGCGTCCACCAACGGCCTGGGCTTCTTCTTCGAAGTCGGCGTGATGTAGCGGGCCGGCAACGCGCACAGCACCGCGTCACAGATGCCCAGTTCGATCGCCGCGGCGGCCCGCCAGACCATGGCCGCCGCGCTGGCACCGCCCAGATCGACGTGCTCGGCGAATCGCGCGCCGACGCCCAGGTATTCGGCGATGGTGGACGGCACGAAGATCTCCGACTCGGCCAGATGTGAGGCCACGATCCCGTTGACGACGTCACCGGGCAATCCGGCGTCTTCGAGGGCGGCGGCGGACAGTTCCGCCCATTGCTCGATCGCGAACGGCGCGAGCGAGGCCTTGTTGAGCCGCTCGGGGGGCAGCTCGACGTAGCCGACGATCGCGGCCTCTCCGCGTAATCCCATGGGCGGTCCTACTTTCGGGGCAGTCCGAGAATCATCTGCGCGATGATGTTCAACTGAATCTCGCGGGTTCCGCCGCCGAGCAGCTCGGCGGGCAGGTGCAGGTAGCGCTCCACGATGTCGGGGTCGGAGTCGGCGGCCATCACCGCGCGACCGGTCAGGCGCAGCGTGGCCTCGAACGTCCTGCGCAACAGGACGTTCATCGCCACCTTGGCGATGCTGGAGGCCGGGCCCGACGCCTGGCCGTCGAGCAACCGAATGGTCTCCCGAACGCCCAGCGCCTTGATGGCGTGCGTGTACGCGTCGAGCTCGCCGAGCGCGCGCAGCGCGTCGTCGCGGTCCGGTCCCGGTTCGGCCGCGAGCCGCCGCAGCGCCACCGCCCGGTCGAACTTGACGTATCCGCTGATGGCGGAGCGTTCTTCGGCCATGGTGGCGATCGCGAGGTTCCATCCGTCGGTGGGGGCGCCCAGCAACATCTCGTCGGGGACGAAGACGTCGTTGAGGAACACCTCGTTGAAGTGCGCCTGCCCGGTGGCCGTTTTGATCGGCTGGATTTCGATGCCGGGCGACCGCATATCGAGGATGAAGTAGCCGATGCCGCGGTGCTTGCTGGCCTCGGGGTCGGTGCGCGCCAGCAGGGCGCCAAGGTCGGCGTACTGCGCCAACGACGTCCAGATCTTGTGGCCGTTGATCCGCCAACCGCCGTCGACCTTGGTCGCCCGGGTGGCCAGCGACGCCAGGTCGGAGCCGGCACCCGGCTCGCTGAACAGCTGGCACCAGTGAATCTCGCCGCGTTGGGTCGGCGGAATCAGCTTTTCTTGCAGGTCTTTTGGTGCGGCGGCCAGCACCGAGGGCAGGATCCACTCGGCGATGTTGAGGGACGGCCGGACCAGCCCGGGTCGCTTGGCGAACTCTTCGTCGATGATGAGCTGTTTGAGGGGACCCGCATCGACGCCCCACGGCGCCGGCCAGTGCGGCGCCATCAGGCCGGCATCGGCCAGCAACGTGCGCTGGGGCCCGGAGGCCTGGTCCGGGTAGTCGCCGTGCGGTGCCGGTGTGTCGTTGCGCAACTGCATTGCCGCATCCAGCGTCTCGGCGACCCAGGACCGGAACTCCGATTCCGCGTCGCCGAGATTCACCGACATGTCGCGCGTCTGGGTGCACGTGAGCTGTCCCAGCTGCCGCGCCCAGCGATTCGCCGGACCGATTGATCCCGCCAGGCTGATGGCCCGTCGCCAGTACAGGTGCACGTCGTGTTCCCAGGTGAAACCGATGGCGCCGAGCATCGTCAGCGCGTCGAGCACCAGGTCGGGGATCGGTGAGACCGCGACCGTCGCCGCACCGCCGGAGGCCATTCGATGCTGGTCGAGCGATTCATCGACGGCACGCACCGCGTCCCAGGCCGCCGCGGTGGCCAACTCGCTGCTGACCAAAAGCATCGCCGCACTGTGCTGCAGCGCCTGGAAGGTACCGATCACCTTGCCGAACTGCTCGCGGACGCGCAGGTGCGCGGTGACCGCCTCGACGCACCACTGCGCGATGCCGGCCATCACGCTGGCCACCAGGCTCACGGTGACACACCGCGCGCGGTCGGGGTCGATGCCGCTGAGAACCTGCGACCCGGCCGCACGATAGTCGTCGAGTCGCAAGATGCCCGCGTCGGCGACCAGGTCGGTGCCGGTGACGGGCTCCGCTGTCGCCGTGGGGTTTTCGGTGTCGACAATCACCCAGACCACACCGTCGCCGTCCGCGCTGGCGCCGAGGAGGACCGTCCGCGCCGCGCAGACGCCGGCTGTTACCTCCGACGCGCCGGTCACCAGCCAGCCCTCGCCGTCGGGACGCGCGCTGAAGTCGCCGTCGTCGGGAAGCACGACCGCCGCGGTGGCACCCGCGGCCAGGCCGCGCACCAGGGCTTCGGCGGCCGCCGTCGGGTCGGCCAGCAGCGCGACGGCTCCGGCGGTGACCGTGGGCAGCAGCGGGCCCGGCAACAGCGCCTTGCCCGCCGCCTCCAGAACGCACGCGGCGTCCATCAGCCCGCCGCCCTGCCCGCCCAGGCTTTCGGGCAGATGCACCGCGTGAAAGCCGTTGCCGACCAGGGCGTCCCACCACGCGGGCCGCCGGCCCGCGGCGAGGTCGGCGAACGCCTCGCGAGTTTCGGCGATGGGCGCGTGCCGGCCGGCGAACCGGCCGACGGCATCGCTGAGCTCCTGCTGCTCCGGGCTCAGTCCGAGGGTCACGATGACGGCCACGAGGTGACTACGGTTGGCCGCACAGCTGCTACCCTTCCGACTTACAAGACGGACCGTCTCGTCTTGTGGCAGACTACCGCGGGCAGTCGAGCGATGTAAAGCGGGCCACCGCGGCAGTGAGGATCACCATATGGCAAGCGATCTCACCCGGGTGACCCCGCCGCGGCGGCGCAGCGAGAAGTCGCGCACCGCGATCGTCACCGCCACGCGCGAGCTACTTCTCGAGCGCGGCTTCGACGGTCTGACCATCGAGGCGGTCGCCGCGCGGGCCGGGGTGGGCAAGCAGACCATCTATCGGTGGTGGCCCAGTCGCCCGGCCCTGGTCGCCGACGTGATGCTCGAGGACGCCGACCAGCTCCTCGCATCGGTCAATCACACCGAAGATCTGGCGGACGACCTGGTGGTGTGGGTGCGCAAGCTCGCCACGACCCTGACGACGGCCCGCGGCTCGGCCATGCTGCGGACCTTGACCGCCGCGGGCATGGAACACGAGGACACCGCGGTCAAACTGCGCGCCGGATTCAGTGCGCCTCTGCACGAGAGCGTCCGGGCGCGGATCGTTGCCGACGGCATCGACGACAGCACCGCCGAGTCGGCCGCGGATGCGATCGTCGGTGGCGTCGTCTATCCGATCCTGTCTGACCCACAACGGTATTCACGACGCCGAGCCGAGCTCACGACCCGTATCATCGTCGATGCCCTGACCCGCCGAGGCGGACCACGACCGTAGCGGACGCAACAACGCGTTCTTCTTGTAGTAGTGATCGGCCATTCGCCGCATGATGTTGTCGAGCACGGTGACCGCGTCGTCGAGGAAGGGGCCTTTGTTCAGCATCACGCATTCGGCCCGTTCGCTCATGGCCGCGTCACTGATCTCGGCACGTGACGGCAGGCCGGTCTTGGCGAGTTGCTCAAGGACCTGCGTCGCCCAGATCACCGGCAGGTGCGCGGCCTCGCACAGCCACAGGATCTCCTCCTGCAACTCGGCCAGCCGCTCATAGCCGCACTCGACCGCCAGGTCGCCGCGCGCGATCATCACCCCGACGCGCGGCCGGCGCATGGCGGTGAGCAGCAGCTGCGGCAGGTTTTCGAAGGCGCGCCGGGTCTCGATCTTGAGCACGATGCCCAGCCCGGCGCCGCCGAGCCGGTCGAGCTCATCGAGCAACCGCTCGACATCGGCCGGAGTGCGAACGAACGACATGTCTACGAGATCCGCCAGTTCGACCACGGCGGCGAGATCAGCGACATCGCGGTCGGTGAGCGCCGAGATCGGCAAGTCGGTGTCGGGCATGTTGATGCCCTTGCCCGCCTTCAGCCGAGCCTCCCCCTGCTCCGGCCGGTCGATGCGCACGGTGAGGACGTCACGGCCGGCGGATATCACCCGGCCGCCGATCTTGCCGTCATCGAAGTGGACCGCGTCGCCGGGCCGGGCATGATCGAAGGCCTCGGGCAGCGTGCAACCGATGCGGGGCACGGTTCGACCACTGTCGACGGGCGCCGGTGAGCAGTCACGGGTCAGTTGCAGCAGGCTTCCCGCGCGCACCAGTAGGCTCTGCTCCTTCTCCGGCAGCGGGCCCACTTGCGCTGATTCTGCGGCTGATTCGCCGCCGTCCCCGGCGTGCAGCGCGGTCCCGGTTACCAGGTACGTCGTCTGCCGCGCGGTGACCACGAAGCCTCCCGGGACCGCGTCCTGGAGAACGATCTGCCGCTTTGCGCCGCGCGCATCCCGTAGCGCCAGCGCATCGCCCGCCGCGCGGTTGGCCAGCCACTGCGCCGGCACCGTGAACACCGCCATGTCCGGTTGCGGCGGGCCCGACGGTTCTTCGCCCGACGTCATCCACGCCCGTGCCGGTGCGACGACGCGGCCGAGCTGGTCGCGTTGCGGACGCAGCCGCACCACGCGGGGGCCCGGCTCGAGCGGACCGGTCCGCAGCTTCGGGCCCGCCAGATCCATGGCGACCAGGCATGGTGTGCCGGCGTCCACGGCCGCCTCGCGGACGTGGCGGGCCATGGCTCGCCATGCGTGGACGTCGTCGTGGGCGCAGTTGATCCGCGCGATGTTCATGCCCCGCCGCACCAGCTCGCGAACCAGGGCCGGGTCGGTCGCGGCCTGCGACGGCAACGTGACCATGATGCGCGTCATCCGATGCGGGGGGCGAGGCCCCAGCAGCTCTACCGTGTGCTGGCGCAAGATCTTCGGTCCCTGCTCGATCGGCACCGCCGACGGGGGCGGCGGCTGCCAATTCCCGTCCGCCAAGGCGGCGATGGCCGCGCGGACCGCGACGAGCGTCGCCTGCACGTGCGCTTCGCTGCGGCCCAACGACGACAGGCCGAACTCCGCGAGCCCCGCCTGCAGGTCGCGTAGATCGAATTGGCGAATCGCCCAGTAGTGCAGCAGGTTTCGCGCACTCGCCTGGTGCTCCGGCGCGATCGCCGGCAGCCACTGCGCCCAGGAGGTCTCCGCGTTACGCAGGCTGGTCAGTAGGTCGTCGATCTGGTCGAGCAAGCCGGCCAGCCGCATCTTGACGTCGCGCTGTCCTGACAAGACAACTCCCAGTTTCGGTGGCTAGCGGCCACACAGTGTTAACGTCCGCGTAACGCTCATCACGCGAATCTCCAAGGTACACAGTCAAATTACCGGCGGCTCGGGTGGCACAACAGGGGCATTGGTCCTTCAAAACGGCAGCGGCCGCCTCGAGACCGCAGGGCTCAGGACACGTGGCTATCCGACCGAGATCGCGGCCAGGCCACGCCCCACCCGCTCGGGGAGGGATCCCCCGTGGCTCAGCCAGTCGTCCAGGGCAATCCGGACGGTCGCCATCGCCAGCGCACCGATCAGGCGCGGCCTGGGGTCCTGCGGGACCAACCGCCGCAGGCGCGGCGCGACGAGGTCGCCGATCGCCCGCTCATAGCGCACATAGATGTGCAGCGTCCATGCGTCCAGCGTCTCGGACGACCTTGTGAGCATGGCCAATTCGCGGATCTGGTCCTCAATGTCGGCGGATCCTTCCGCGAGCTCGGCAAAGGCGCCGATGACCGCGTCGGTGGCGCTCAGGCGCTGCGGCTGCGCCGCCAGGGCGGTGGTGATCCGGTTGAGCCAATGGGCGGTCATGCCCTCGGCGACGGCGTCTTCCTTGGAGTTGAAGTACCGGAAGAACGTCGCCCGCCCGATGTTGGCTTCGCCGGCGATGCGCTCCACCGTCGTCGCGGCCAGTCCGCGGTCGGCGACCAGCTGAGCCGCGGCCGCGGCGATGCGCTGACGCATCGCCGTTCGCTTCCGTTCGGCCAACGACGTCGTGGCAGCCATTCCCCACCTTTTCCCGCGAATCGACATCTAAGACGTAAGACATAGTCTTAGCATGAGACGATGTCTCAAGACGCCGATTCGCCGGATCCGCCCGCTGCCCAGGCGCGTGCCGCCTGGGGGTTCCTTCAGCAGATGGTTGCCGACGTCACGAAGATCGTGACCGAGGACGCCGAATCCGAGCGGGAGTTGCTCGAAGGGCTGCGGCTGATCGCCCGTATCTCCTCCCTGTGCGCGCAGATGGCGGTTGAGGCCGACGCCGAGCGGCCCTCGTTCTTCGATATGTGCGCGGAGAACCGGATGGTCGGCGGCCCCAATCCCGACGGGAACTACTACCTGGCCATGATTCGTGGGGACCGGAGCTACCGGATCACCGGTTCCCGGGGCACCAGCGCCTACCTCGGATTGCAGATCCTGGCCGGCACCGGCCTCACGCCGCGCCGCATGGCGGGGTACGTCAGCGACCGCGACTTGGCGCTGCGCTCGGGCGAATTCACGCTGGTGCTGTCCGCGGACGAGCCTGCCGATCTGGCCGGCGCCCAGTGGGTGAAGATTCCCGAGGACGCCTCGTCGGTGGTGGTTCGCGAGTACATCGGTGATCGCGGCCGCGAAGAGCTCGCCACGCTGCGGATCGAGGCGTTGGCCCCCGCCTCGCTGACGCCGCTGACCGACACCGAGCTCGCCGATCAGTTCACCGCCATGGCGTGGTCCCTGATGAAGCTCGCGACGCTGCACCGCACCATCAAGCCCGAACTGCTCGGCATGCCCAATACGTTGCTGACCGCGCAGGCCGCCGACCTGGGCGCCGCGGACACCACCCCCGACAACCTGTACATGATCGGGACGTACCGGCTGGACCCCGGCGAGGTCCTGCTGCTCGACATCGCTCCCCCCGACACCAGGTTCTGGAACGTCACGCTGGAAAGCATCTGGCACGAATGCCTGGAGCCGCGCGCTCGGCACAGCTCCGTGACGAATCGCGGCGTCACACCCGACGCCGACGGCCGGGTGCGGATCGCGCTCTCCGCCAAGGACTTCGGCGTTGGCCACTGGCTCGACACCGGTGGCCGGCATCGCGGATTCGTCGTCCTGCGCTGGCTGGACAATCCGGCACCCCCCGAGGTGACGGTGTCGGTGCGCCGCTGTGAGGAGAAGGTATGACGCTGCACGACCGATTCGCCCCCGAGCGGCTGATAGCCGCGGCCTGCGAGGAGGTGGGGAGCGACGACTTCGGCACCGAGGGCTGGCGGCCCGGGCTGCACCGCCTCACCGACGGGTTGATCAACGACGCGCGGCTGTCGGACATCGGCGTGGAGATCGCCCACCTCGACATCATGCGGGCGCTGAAGAACCGCCTGGGCGTGATCGCCTGGCGCAAGCAGCATCCCGAGATCGCCGCCAACCCGATCACAGCACCGATATTCATCGTCGGCCAGCCCCGCACCGGGACCACCATCCTGTACGACTTGCTCGCCCAGGATCCCGGGCTGCGGGCCCCGCTGACGTGGGAGGTCGACGAGCCGTGTCCGGTTCCGCAGCCCGAGACCTACCACGACGATCCGCGCATCGCGCAGACGCAGGCCAGCATCGACATGTCCGAGCACATCATGCCGGGGTTTCTCGCGTTCCATCCGATGGGCGCCCTCGTCGGGCAGGAGTGCGTGCGCATCACCGCCGGTGACTTCGTCAGCATGATCTTCTCGGTCCAATACCGGCTGCCCGGTTACTACCGCTGGCTGCTTTATGAGGCCGACCATGCCGGCGCCTACCACTACCACCGAATCTTTTTGCAGCACTTGCAATCCGGTGTGCCCGGTCAGTGGTTGCTGAAGTCTCCGGCGCACCTGTGGCAGCTCGACACGCTGCTGGCCGAATATCCCGACGCGCTGATCGTGCAGACCCACCGCGACCCGCTCAACGTCATCTCCTCGATCGCCGCCCTGACCCACCACCTGCGCCGGATGTGCAGCGACGATTCCAGCGTCGCCGAGTGCGCGGCCCAGTCCTACGAGGAGATCGTCGTCGGCCTGGAACGAGAGATGGCCCTGCGCGACAGCGGGGCGGTGCCGGCGGACCGCGTGATCGACGTGCAATACAGCGACTTCGTCAACGACCCGTGGACCACGATCAAGGACATCTACCAGCGACTGGATCGTGAACTGCGACCCGAAGCCGAGCAGAGGATGCGCGAGTTCCTGGCGACCCATCCCGGCGACGGCGGCCGCGGCCGGTACACCTGGTCGGACACCGGCCTACGGGAAGGCGAGGTGCGCGAGCGGGTGCGCGCATACCAGGACCGCTACGCGGTGCCCACCGAGACGCTGCGGTAGACGGGGCAGGCGCGGGCCGAATATCGCAGGTCCGGTCTCACGGCGCGAGCCTGACAAAGCCGGGTTGCTTCTGTGGGGGCGGTGGCACCGGGGGCGCCGGGGACGGCCGCACCGGACCGCCACCGCCCATGCCGCCACCTGTCCCGCTGGTTCCGCCGCCACCGCCGCCGGCCGCTCCCGGCTGTGGACCAACCGCGGGAGCGTGCACCTGCCGTGGGGCCGGCGGCGGCTCGACCGGTGG
>NZ_LZKD01000294.1:0-771 GCF_001668695.1 Mycobacterium sp. E2497 | reverse complement strand
ACAGCGACTTTTAGGCTCGCTGGTGCTCGGGCTCGCGGAGGATGAGTCACATCCGCCACACCGGCCCCTGGCCGGAGGAATCGACGAGTTGTCCGCCTCATAGCGACAACCTCGTCGCCTGCCGCAGAGACAGCACGCGCTGATGAATACGGTATTCGGTGGACCGCGGCATGGATCTAGGCCCGTACCGACCGCGGCCCATCCGACGCACTCTGCCGCGGCCCATCTCCCACCGCAAGGCGTCTGAGATGACTTTCGATGCCCTACCGCGGATCCGAAAGCCCTGTTTATTAAGGGCTTCGATCATTTGACCGATGGTGGCCGGCCCATTGTGGGCGAGGTGCATCGTCAACACGTAACGCAGCTCGATTCCCTGGAGATTCATCCCTGCACCATTGCACCCCGGTACGACACCCCGGTCTTGTCGCTGCGAGGCGGGCAAATCGACGATTTCTCCCGCCAGGGACCGGTGTGGCGGGTGTGACTCATCCTCCGCGAGCCCGAGCACCAGCGAGCCTAAAAGTCGCTGTAAGGCGGGCACATCGACGATTGCTCCGACGCGGGGCGGAAGTGACCGATGTGACCAGGACGTCGGTCGCCGACCGCGGCGTCGGACGCGCGGCGTCGGCCGCGCAAACACTCACGCCTCGAAGCGGTAACCCATCCCCGATTCGGTCACCAAGTGCTTGGGGTGGGACGGGTCGTCCTCGAGTTTGCGTCGCAGCTGCGCCAAATAGACTCTTAGATAATGCGTTTCGGTGGCATACGCCG
>NZ_LZKD01000293.1:0-23188 GCF_001668695.1 Mycobacterium sp. E2497 | reverse complement strand
CGGCGTCGTGCGAATCACCCTGCCGGCGCGGCTGATTCCGCTCACCGGCGGCTACCGCGCGGTCCTGCCCGGCCCAGTCAAGTCGCTGCTGGAGGCGTTACGGCCCGACGCCCTGGAGGTATCCGACCGGCTCACGCTGCGATCCCTGGGCCGGGCAGGACCGCGCGGTAGCCGCCGGTGAGCGGAATCAGCCGCGCCGGCAGGGTGATTCGCACGACGCCGGTGCGCAGCTGGCTGCGCTCGGCGCGCTGGCCGGGAACGATCAAGAACACCTCGTGCCCGCTGGCGCAGTATTCGGCGCCCAGTCTGTCCACCGCGGTGCGAAGGCCGCCGGAGCGAGGGCCATAGAAATTGGCGACCTGTACTACGCGCATAACGTGAGGACACGCGGTGCGCGTGTGCGTTCAACAATGTGGACTTGACGCTGGCCTGAACAGTCCATGAATTCCGCCGAACGGGCTACGCCCGGTCGCCCTTCGGACCTTCGGCCTGGTCGATTTGCTCGGCGATGTCGGCGCCGGACAGCCGAGCGTCGAGGAAGTCGCCGGAGGTGGGCAGGCTCAGATGCAATTGCGAGGCCCCACTGATCGCGACCTCTCCACGCTCGAGGGTGAAATCGAGGATGTGCCCGCCGCCGGTGCGGTCAGCGTTGAGGAAGTGCAGGTGATACCCGGCGACCGAGATGCCCTGCTCGAAGTCGGGGGTGCGGAACCCAACCACCGTGCCCGAGACGTCGGTGAAGACGGTCTCGGCCTGTTCCTCGGTGGCCTGGGTCAGCGGGGGATAGGGCGGCTTCTGCGCCATCACGGTGCGGGTGTGCAGCTCGGCGAAATGCCCGGTGATCCGAACGGCGTAAATGAGGTTGGCGCTGGTGATTTGGCGGTCGATCGCGGCGGTCAGCTCCGTGCGGGGAGTACGGCTGCGGATCGCGATCTGAAAGTCGTTGTGGAATCGGGTGACCGCCGCGAAGGGGCTGCGGTCGGTCGGGGCGGCCCGGCTGGCGGAGCCGTCCGCGCGCAACCGGTAGCAGACGCCGTCGAGAATGACCATCTCGCCGTCCAGGTGATTGAAGGTGCCCAGCCCGAAGTCACCGTGGCGCAGGATCTCGGCCACGGTGACGTCGCCGTCGTAGACGCCCTCCAGCAGGGCGCCGATCGTCGAGAACTGGTACACCTCGGCGTCGTTCGCGCGTTGATGGGTCAGCAGCGTTGTCGCCCAATGGCGGAAGCGTTCGTAGGCGCCGGTAGGGGTGTCCATGGTCCTCATTCGAAGGGGTCGTCGTGCAGGTGTGCGGCGAGGTCGGTATTGCGGCTGTAGTCCACGGGGACGTCGATCAGGGAAGGGCCGTCCTCGGCCAGCGCCTGGCGCAGGGTGGCGGTGAATTCGTCCAGCGTGTTCACCCGGTAACCGCGGGCGCCGAAGGCCGCGGCGTAGGAGACCAGGTCGTAGTCGCTGAGCTCCACACCGGATTTGCGGTCGTACTTGAGCATCTCCTGGAAGCCGACCATGTCATAGCTGTTGTCCCGGAACACGATGTGGGTGAACGTCAGCCCCAGATGGGTTGCGGTCGCGAGTTCCTGGGCGGAGAACAGGAATCCGCCGTCGCCGGAGACGGACACCACCTGCGTTCCGGGCCGCACCAGACAGGCCGCCATGGCCCAGGGCAGCGCCACACCCAGGGTCTGTTGTCCGTTGGAGAACAACAGCCGCCGCGGCTCGTACACCCGAAAGTGGCGGGCCATGTAGATGTAGACCGAGCCCACGTCGCAGGTGATGGTGGCGGTATCGTCGAGTTCGTCGCGCAGCCGCAGCAGCACGGCGACGGGGTTGAGGCCCGGGCCTTCGGGCATGGCACCCCCGGCCGCTATGTCGATGTCGGTCAATGCTTTTCGCTGGCTGGCGATCTCGTGCTGATAGTCGTCGGTGAGCGTCAGGCCGGCCAGCTGGCCGGTCAACGAGGTGAGGGTGGCGGCGATGTTGCCGAGCAGTTCGACGGTGGGTTGATAGTGGTTGTCGATGTCGGCCGGCACCGAGTCGACGTGCACGACGGTGCGGTCGACGTCGGTGTTCCACAGCACCGGGTCATACTCGACGGAGTCGTAGCCGACGGCGACCAGGACGTCGGCGTGGGTGAGGACGACATCGCCGGGCTGATTGCGGAACAGTCCCACCCGGCCCAGGAAGTTGTCCTCCAGCGCGCGGGAGATCACCCCCGCGGCCTGGAAGGTTTCGACGACGGGCAACCCCGTCGTGGCGACCAGGGCGCGCAGCGCCAGGCAGCTGTCGGGGTCGGCGCCGCGCATACCGACCAATAACGCCGGCCGCCGCGCGGCGCGGATCAGCTCGCCCGCCTGGGCGACAGAGGCTGTGGGGGCAGCCGCCAGCGGCGGAATCGGTTGCCGCCCAGGGATGCTCGCCGCGGTGGGGGCGGCCAGGACGTCGGCGGGCAGTACGACGGCGGCGGCGCCGCGCGGTTCGCTGAGTGCGGCGCGAAACGCACCGACGGTGGCCTCGGCGGCGTTGCCGGGGTCGTTGACCTCGCCGGTGAATTTGGTGACCGTCCTGAGCATCGCGGCGGCGTCCATGGACTGGTGCGTGCGTTTGAGCCGGTCCTCCCGGCGCACCGCGCCGCACAGCGCCACCACCGGATCCTGTTCGGTGTTGGCAGTCAACAATCCGGTGGCCAGGTTGGTGGTGCCGGGGCCCGATGTCACCAGCACCACGCCGGGGATGCCGGTGAGACGGCCGATGGCCCCGGCCATGAAGGCGGCGTTCTGTTCGTGGCGGCACACCACCAATTGCGGGCCGGAGTCCAGTAGGGCGTCGTAGACGGCGTCGATCTTCGCGCCCGGCACACCGAAGACGTACTGCACGCCCTGCGCCGACAAGACGTCGACGATCTTCTGCGCGCTGCGCACGGGATCACCGGGGTTCGTGGGGGCCATGCGCCCAGCCAAGCACGGGTCGTGGCGGGCCGCAGAACGGCCACGCCATAGGGGGCTTGACCATCCATAGTAAATCCAGTGTATGGTCCGGGTTGTGACGATTGAGGGCGTGCGGCCGGTCGAGCTCAACGAGGATCTGACGCGTCGAGCGTTGCGGCTGGTGATGGACAGGACGACCGACCTGGCCGCCGAGGTGCTGAGGGTGCCGCTGCACTACTACCGCGACGCCAAGGTCGCCGAGGTCGAGGAATCGCAGATTCTGCGGCAGACCCCGTTGGCGATCCTGCCCAGCGCGCAGATCCCGAATCCGAACGACTTCGAAGTTCGCTCGGTGCTGGGCAGTTCGCTGCTGGTGACCCGTGACCGGTCCGGGGCCGGCCATGTCTTCCTGAACTATTGCCGCCACCGCGGCGCGATGCCGGCCTGCGGGGCGGGCAACGCCTCCCGGTTCACCTGTCCCTATCACGCATGGACCTACAAGAACACGGGTGAATTGTTCGGCGTCCCGGGCAAATCCGGGTTTGCCGGGATCGACACCGACGACTATGGGCTCGTGGAGTTGCCCAGTCAGGAGGCGTACGGCTTCATCTGGGCGGTGCTCAGCGCCGACGGGTCCATCGACGTCGATGCCCACCTGGGGCCCCTGCGTTCCCAGCTGGCCGAGCTCGACTACGGATCTTTCGGGTATCACGCCCACCGCGAGTTCACCTCCGAGGTGTCGTGGAAGGGCGCTCTGGAGGCGTTCGCGGAGGGTTACCACTTCCCGTTCGTCCACGGCGAGAGCCTGATTGGGCAGAACGCGTTGCCCAACGTGGCGATCTACGACGAGTACGACAAGCACCACCGGCTCGGATTTCCGTTCAACTGGATCGCCAACCTGGACGCCGACCCGAGCGGATCGTGGGACGTCCGGGACAACATGGGCCTGATCTACTGGATCTATCCGAACCTGATTCTCGCCAACAGCAACGTCGGGGTGGAGGTCATCGACATTCTGCCCGCCGGCGCCCCCAACCGCTGCACCGTGCGGCACAGCTGGCTGGCGCGCATCCCGGCGACCAGCGACGACCAGCGGCGCGGCTACGACATGATCTACGACGCCGTGCACGCGGCGGTGCGCGACGAGGACTTCGCGATGCTGCCGCAGTGCGGCGAGGGCGTGCGCCAGGGCCAACATGACCATATGGTCATCGGCCGCAACGAGATCGGCGTGCAGCACATGATCAAGGTGTTCGCGGGCGAAACCGGGATCGCGCTGATTTAAGCTCTCATTCGAACATGTTCGACGTGAGGGAAACGTAGATGCGCAGACATGGCTGGGCCGGCGTGTTGCCGTCGAGCGATGACGAAGCCATCGCCCGCATCATCGCGGCGGCGAGCCGCGCGATCGAGCAGTCGGGCCCGGACATCACCATCAGCGATATCGCGCGCGATCTGGGTGTCACCCGGCAAACCGTGTACCGGTATTTCCCGAGCACCGACGCGTTGCTGGTGGCGACCGCGTTGTCGGAGGCGGGCCCCGCGCTGGACCGGTTGGCGGCCCACGTGGCGGCGATCCACGACCCCGCCGAGGCGGTGGTCGAGGGCATTGCGCACACGCTGGAACTGCTTCCCCAGGACAAATACCTCGGGCTGCTCTTGACCTCTGACAAGGCGACGGCCTACTCGGCGAGCGTGACCTCCGATGTCGCGCTGGCCCTGGGCCGCTCGATCATCGACCGCTTCAACGTGGACTGGAACAGCGTCGGCATCACCGAGGACAGGCGCGACGGACTGGTCGAATTCATGCTCCGGATTCTGCAGTCCTTCATCGTCGACCCCGGACGACCGCCCCGGTCGGGCGCCGAGCTGCGAAATTACCTGCGCCAGTGGGTCGCTCCGGCAATCGCCCACTTCCAGCCCGTCGCCGGCGATTCGAGTGTGCGCTCAGGGCCTTGAGTGTGCGCCCAGGGCGGCGACACGCCGAGCGGCGCCGCCCTAGGCGCACACTCAACGGCGAATCCTTCCGCCTACCCGCTGGACTCCGGCCCGAACCAGCGCCGCAGCGCCGCGTGCAGGCGGGGATGGTCGGCCGCGCCGAATTCGCTCGCGGCCCAGGCAATGTATCCGTCGGGCCGGATCAGCAGTGCCGCCGCGGGCGGGTCGTGGAGCGTCGCGGTCACGATGTCCACCCGATCGGCCCAGCCGGACGCCGCGGCCCCAACGCTGCCGTCGAAATCGAGCAGCACCGGGCGTGCGCTGTGCAGCAGTTCGGTGACCCGTCGGCCATCGGTGAGCGTCAGCTCGGGCACGGGCCAACCCGATAGGGCGTGGTCGTCACCCACGTCGTACCGCACGTCGGTGCCGGCCAGCAACGCGGCCATGTGTTTGGCGACGTCGGGAAAGGTGAACAGTTCACCCATCAGGGTGCGCAGCGCGGCGACTTCGGCGCCCGGGAACATCAGGGCGGTCTGGGCCTGCGAGTGCATCATCACGCGTTCGCCGACGGGATGCCGTTCGGATTCATAGGTGTCGAGCAGTCCGGCCGGCGCACGCCCGTCGAGGTGGGCGGCGAGCTTCCAGCCCAGGTTCATGGCGTCTTGCAGGCCCAGGTTCAGGCCGGGGCCGCCCATGGCGCTGTGGACATGTGCGGCGTCGCCGAGCAACAGGACCCGGCCGGCGCGGTAGCGCTCGGCGTGGCGGGTGTTTTGACCGTTTATCCGCCGAAGAGCATGTGGCCCCGAGCCTTTCGGCTCTTCGAAGGGAACGTCGACACCGAGGACACGACGGGCACTTGCCAGCACTTCGGCCACGCTCATCGGTGTGTCCTCGACCGGCGGCCCGAATTCCAGTGTGCCGAACAAAGACCGACCGGGTTCGAACTCGGCGTAGATCGTCCCGCCACGGTCCAAGCGCGTGTGGCCCAAGGGGAGCCGGCCGAACCCGGGAATGTCCAGGCTGCCGTCGGCGCGCTTGAGGTCATCGGGGACGTGCACGTGGGCGAGGCGGCCCACCACGTCCAGCGTGGTACCGGGGAAGTCGATCCCCACCGTCTTGCGCACCAGGCTGCGTCCGCCATCGGCGCCCACCAGATACCCGGCGTCGATGCGATAGTCGCGTTCGGGGGACGACACCCGCAGCGCAACGGCGTGTGCATCCTGCTGCAAATCCGTCAGTTGGTGTCCCCAGCGCAGGTCCACTCCGAGATCGCGGGCCCGCTTCTCCAGCGACCGCACCAGCCGAGGCTGGGGCATGACCATCGCGTACATCGGATTGTCTTCCAGGCCGGCGAAGTTCAGCATCATGGCGGCGAACATCCAGCCGTACGTGGGCTTCGGCGGATCGGCGTCCCCGGTCAGCTCCCGGTACATGCCGCGCATATCGAGCGTCCGGACGACCTGCCCCACAAGACCGTTCGCCTTCGGCTCGTCGCTGGGCCCAGGCAGGCCGTCGAGCACGACGGGGCGGATGCCGGCCAGCGCGAGCTCGCACGCGAGCATGAGTCCGTTGGGGCCGGCACCGGAGATGACGATGTCGGCGTATTCGTCAGTCATGGGACCTCTTCTTGTGCTTGGCGGGTTCGGGCAGGCCGGCGCTGACGGCAGCGAAGCCGGAACGAATCAGGTCGGTGATCGGGACCGGTGGGTCGGCCCGGACGTAGGCCTCCGCCGCGGCGTCGCCGACGGCGCGCACGATCGCCACCACCAGCCGGGGATACAGGTCGTGCTCGGGATCGGTGCCGGTGCGCTCGGCGATCACGGTGAGCCATTCATCGAAGAGGTTCTGCGGCAACGCGTTACGCACCTGCGGGTTCATCAGCATCTTGCGTACCTCGACGAGTTCCTGGCGGCTGGGCACCTGGTTTTCCTCCCTGTACACCTCGCCGAAGTCGGCTTCCAGCGGCTCGAGCACAGCGTGCGTGATCGCCGTCCACAGCGGTTCGTCGGGCGGGCGTTGCCGCAACGCGGCAATGCCGCGGCGCATCCGCTCGGTCTGTCGGTAGGCGAGCGCCTCGTACTTTCCGCCGAAGTAGTTGTTGAAGGTGCGCAACGAAACGCCGGCCAGGCCGGCGATGTCCTCGCGCGTCACGTTGTCCAGTCCGCGTTCGAAGGCCAGGTTGAGGGCGGCGTCGCTGAGCGCACGCCGGGTGTCGGCCTTCTTGCGCTCGCGCAACCCCCGCGGTGGTTCGGGCATGACGACCACCATATGCAAAAGTTGCACGGCAGGCAATATTGCACGGCGAGCAATATTTGGGTCCGCGCCTAGCCTGGGGTGTGGGCAGCGGATGCCACGATCGGTGGGTCAGTCGAATTCGCGCTGGAGGGCGAAGCCATGGATGTGCAATTCATCACGAGCGTTGCAGTAATCACCCCTGAGCCGGCGGTCAGCCGACGGCTCTACGTGGACACGCTTGGCCTGCCCCTGACCGCGGAGGCCGACGGCTATCTCCACAGTGAAGGCATCGACGGCTGCAAGTCTTTCGGTGTCTGGCCACTGACTCAGGCCGCGCAAGCCTGCTTTGGCACGCCTGACTGGCCGGTTGAGCGGCCGGTGCCACAGGCCAGCGTCGAGTTCGAGGTAGAGGACGCCGACACCGTCCACGCCGCCGCGAACGAGTTGACGCAGAAGGGGTTCACGCTGCTGCACGACGCACGCACCGAGCCGTGGGGACAAACCGTCGCTCGACTGCAGTCCGTCGAAGGCACGATCGTCGGCATTTCTTACGCGCCCGCGATGCATTCGTAAAACTCGCGCCTGCTACCGCTTGCCCCAGTCCCAGGGCGGCGTCGTCAGCAGGTTCTGACCGGCGACGCGTGTCTCGCCCCACTCCTTGTAGAGCTCGATCTCGACCGTGTCGTCGCCGGTGGCTTCCAGCAGTGATCGTGAATGGGTAACCACCAGGACCTGGGTCCGGGCTGCAGCGGCGCGGATCAGCCCGGCGAGTGGACGCACCAAGTCCGGGTGCAGGGATGTTTCGGGCTCGTTGAGCACCATCAGCGAGGGCGCCTGCGGGCTGAGCAGGGCGGCCGCCCACAGCAGGAATCGCAGTGTGCCGTCGGATAATTCGGCTGCGCGCAGTGGCCGCAGCATGCCGCGCTGCCGGAGCTGCAAGTCGAACAGCCCGTCGTGCACGGCGACCGACACCGTGGCGCCGTCGAAGGCCTCGGCGACGGCTTCGCCGAGGCCGTCGATGCCGGCCTCGATGATCGTCTGGATGGCGGCGGCCAGGTCGCTACCGTCGTCGGCGAGCACCGGGGTGCGCGTCCCGACCTGCGGGTGCCGCGCGGGCGCGTCCGCGTCCACCCGGAAGCCGTCGTAGAACCGCCAGCCGCGCAGCCGCTCGCGCACGGCGGCGAGCTCGGGAAGCGCGTGCGGGTGGGCGTACTCGGCCAGCACGCTGCGGTACAAGGGCAGGGACCGGGACAGCTCGTCGAATCCGCGGCCGGTGTCGGCGCTGGCCTCGACGAAACTCGCGGCGCGGCGCACCAGCGTCGTGCCGGTGCGCAGTACCGGGCCACCGAACACCGCCTCGCGTTTGATCTCGGGATCGCGGGCGAAAAACGAATCCGCTCGCCCCGCGGACACCGGGATGCCCAGGTCGACGAGGTAGCCGAAATCGTCTGCGGCAAAACCCAACTCGAGGGATACGGGACGGGTGCGCACCGTGCCCTGGGCCTTGCCCGTCCGGCGTGCGCCCTTCAGCTCCTCGGGTCCGGCCCACAGCGCGGACTGCAGACCGCCCTCGCGGGCCAGCGACGCGATCACCTCGCCGCGTCCGCAATCGGCCAGCAGCCGAAGCGCGCGGTACAGCGACGACTTCCCGGCGCCGTTGGCGCCGGTGACCACCGAGAGCCGGCCCAGCGGAAGGATCACCTCACGCAGCGACCGGTAACCGCGGATCGCCACCGTGTGCAACATGGAGCCGACTGTACGGTCGGGGACCGACGCGCCTACTCGTTGTCGGCGGCGTCCAGCAGCTGCACTTCCTCGAGGTCCATCTCGTTCTGCAGCTCGCGCAACACGATGTCGTCGATGAGGTTCTGGTTGCGCAGCGCGGTGATCTCCCGCCGCTTGCTGTCCAGGACACCCAGCCGCACCCGGCGCACCAGCTCCTTCTTCTTGACGAGGTGGTTGTCCGTCGAGCCGTTCTCGGTGGCGACGGCCACCGCGGCCTTCTCCTCGTACTCCTTCTGCAGCCGGCGGCGCAGGTCGTCGCCGATGCCGACCTCGTCGGCGACGGCCGGCAACGCGTCGAGGGCGGCCCGCATGCCCCGGGTGCGGGCCAGCTGCAACTCCTCGGCGTGGGCGACGTCCTCGGGCATCTTCGCCCAGCGCACCACAGCGGGCAGCGTGGTGCCCTGGACCAGGACGGTGGTCAGGATCACGACGACCACGATGAAGATGAGCAGGCTGCGGTCGGGGAACGGCGCGCCGCTGAGTGTGGTCGCCGGGACGGCCAGGGCCGCGGCCAGCGACACGGCCCCACGGAATCCGGCCCAGGCGGTGACGAAGCGTTGCCGCCAGCTGACGCGACGTTCGCGTTGCGCCTCGCGGCGGTCGATCAGCCGGATCAACACCACCGTGAGCTCGCCCCAGAAAATGCGCGAGACGATCACCACGGCGGTGACGGCGAGTGCAATGAACAGGGCCCGGCGAATCCCGCCGTCCACGCCGGCGATGCCGTGCAGTGCCGCCGGGATCTGGACGCCGACGAACACCCACAGCGAGCCGTTGAGCAGGAAGGTCGCGCTGTCCCAGAACGAGTAGGCCCGCAGGCGGGACCGCGCGCGGATCACCACCGGCCCGGCATAGGCGAGCACCAGCGCCGCGACCATGACCGCCACCACGCCGCTGCAGTCCATGCTCTGGGCCAGCAGGAAGGCCGCGAAGGGCGTCAGCAGGCTCAACGCCATTTCCTCTTGTGGGGCGTCGATTCTCTTGCGCACCAGCGTGACCGCTCCGCCGACCAGGAGTCCGGCGGCGATGCCGCCCAAATAGGAGCCGACGAAACGGCCGACCAGATCGATCGGGGTGATCGCCGATCCGCCGATCGCCACGTGGACCGTGACAGCGAACAGCACCAGGGCCGTGCCGTCGTTGATCAAACTCTCGGCCTTGAGCACGGTGACCGACCGGCGCGGCAACTTCTTCGCCAGGCCGGCCACGGCGGCGGCGTCGGTGGGGGAGAGCACGGCGCCCAGGACGGCCGCCGCGTGCGAGTCCATGCCCAGCGCCCGCGCCGTCCACGACACGGCCACCGCCGTGGCGATCACCAGCCCGACACTGAGGAAGACGATGATGCGCGCGTTCGCCCGGATCTCGCGGAAGCTGGTGTTGAGGCCCTCCCAGTAGAGGATCGCCGGCAGGAACAACAGCAGCACGATCTCGCCGTTGATGTGCACGTGACCGAAGTGCGGGATCAGACCGAGCAACGTGCCGAGCACGATGAGCAGCACCGGGGGGCCTACCCGGTAGCGCCGGCCGACGACCGTCCCGACGATGACGGTGGAGACGAGCGCGACGATCAGGACGAGGCCAAACACCAGCCCATCCTGCCGGACCGGTGCGGGTCGCGCCGACCGGGGCTTGGGCGACGCGCTGTCACTCCCGTCACTTCAGCCCCGTCGGCGGGGTGGTATGCGAGTCTCGAACTTGATAGCGCCCGCGATATCAAGTTCAAGAGTCGACTGATAGGCGGGCGTTCGGCGCCACGCAGGGCCGGCAAGACGTGGCAGTGTTGGCGGTGTGAGCGACGCGGAGGCTTTCGAGTCCCAGCGGCCGCGGCTGTTCTGGTTGGCGTATCGGCTGCTGGGGTCGGCGAGCGAGGCCGAAGACGCTGTGCAGGACGCTTATCTGCGACTGCACGCCGCGGATGCGGAGGCAATCGAGTCGCTGCCGGCCTGGCTGACCAAGGTCGTCACGAACCTGTGCCTCCACCGGCTCACGTCGGCGCGTGCCCGTCGAGAGGTTTACGCCGGGCCGTGGCTCCCGGAGCCGATTCTGACCGACGACCGGACACTGGGCCCGTTGGATACCGCCGAACAACGCGAGTCCGTGTCGGTCGCGCTGCTGAGCCTGATGGAGCGCCTCAGCCCGACCGAGCGCGCGGCGTTCGTACTCCGAGAAGCGTTCGGCTACAGTCACTTCGAGATCGCCGAGCTTCTGCAGACGTCGGAAGCCAACGCCCGCCAGCTGTACCGGCGAGCGAAGCAGCGGCTGGGTGAGCCGAGGCAGCGTTTCCAACCGGATCCCGCGCGGTGGCGCCGCCTGGTCGACCGATTCTTTACCGCCGCCCACGCGGGCGACGTCACCGGACTCGTCGAGATCCTGACCGACGACGTGACGTCCACGGCCGACGGCGGCGGCAAGGTGGCGGCCGCCCGGCGCCCCATCATCGGGCGCGACCGGGTGGCCTCCTACGTGGCCCGCGCGTTCGGCAGGAACGTCCCGCGACTGGGGCTGCGGATGGACGTCGCCGAGGTCAACGGCGAGCCGGCGATCCTGGCGTTCGACGGCGAAACGCTGACCGGCGTGCTGTGCTTCGAGATCGTCGGCGAACGGATCGCGGCCCTGCGGGCCATCGCCAATCCGGACAAATTGCGATTTCTGGCCGGGCAGTTGTCACATCCGGCGGGCCTGTCCGGTTCATAAGGTGTGACGAACTCTGTACTCGTAACCGGCGGCACGGGAACCGTGGGCCGCATCGTCGTCGACAACCTGACCGTCGCCGGCAAAGACGTCCGCGTTCTGAGCCGCGGGCGGCGGCGCCGGCACACCGACGTCGAGCATGTGGTCGGCGACGTGCGGACCGGCGACGGCCTGGATGCGGCCGTCGACGGCGTCGACACGATCGTGCACTGCGTCTATCCCACCGAGCACCTGGTCGCGGCAGCGAAACGGGCGGGCTCACCGCATCTGGTTTACGTCTCCATCGTCGGAATCGACCGCGTCCCATTCGCCCTGTACCGCATCATGCTCGCCAACGAACGCATGATCGCCGAGTCGGGCTTGCCGTGGACGGTGCAGCGGGCGACCCAGTTTCACGATCTGATCGCGTTCCTCTTGCGCATGCTCGCGAAACCGCCGGTCATGGTCGTGCCGTCGGGCCTGAGGTTCCAACCGGTCGACGTGCGCGACTTGGGCGAGCGGTTGGCAAGGTTGGCGCTCGGCGAGCCGATTGGACGTGCGCCGGATTTCGGCGGCCCGGAGGCCCGTACACTCGACGACCTTGCCCGCAGCTACCTGGCGATCGTTGGCAAACAGCGACCCCTCGTGCCGGTCCGCCTGCCCGGCAAGGTGTTTGGCGGGATCCGCGCCGGCGGGCTGCTGGCCTCGGAGCACGTCGTCGGCGTGATCACCTTCGAGCAGTACCTCCGTCAACAGGTCGAAGCGGGGCAACTCCCGTACCGCGACGCCATCCGCGCCTACCTGCCACACCGCACGGGCAAAAGTTCGCGATGACGGTCCGACCGACCAGCCCGGTGTCGGCGGGCAATCTACCTTCGCTCGACGCGCCGACCTGAGCACCACGCATCCGGGCCATAATGGGCTCGATGACTGTCGGGAAGATCAGGCTCTTGGTGACCGTCGCGATGCTCGTTTGGCCGATGTTGGTCGGCTGCCACTTCGCGTCCAGGAACCCACCGTCGACCAAGACGCTGCAGGTCCCCATGAACGACGTCCTCACGCAAGACGCCATCACGCAAAGCATCACGCTGTCCGTCGGCAACACGCTGGTCGTCAAGTTGGGCTCGAACTACACCACCCCGTACCGGTGGACGCCGGAGACCAAGATCGGCGACCCGGCGATCATCAGGCAAACCAGCCATGAATTCGTGCCCCCGAGCTCCGATGCGCTGGGGGCGCCCGGCACCGAGGTGTGGACGTTCACGGCGTTGAAGCCGGGGACCACCACGATCGGCACGTCTTACACCAGTTTCGTCGGTAAGGATTCCAAACCGGCGTGCACCTATACGGCCAACATCACGGTGCAGTGAGCCGCGCCGGCAAACGACTGCGTCCCACGGCGTGGCTGGGGCTCGCCCATCTCGCGGCGCCTTTGGCGGCGGGGTGGATGCCCAGCGCGTGGCTGACGAGGCCGATCCCGGCGCCGAGGATGGGCCAGATCGGCCAGAAGTAAGTGGCGCCGGTGGTGGCGGCGACGGCCGCCCACACGGCGAGCACGACGACGGTCATCGCGACGTAGGCGGCCAGGTGCAGGCGCACGCCGCGCCGGGCGGCCTCGACGCGGGCGGCGCGCCGGCGTGGGTCCGCACGCCGGATCCGCTCGAGCGGCAGGTCGGCGAGGAGCCGGTCGAGCTCACTGGTGGTGTGCGCGCCGAACACCGCCTGCACCCGTTGCTCGTACTCGTCCAGTTGCAGGTAACCCTGTGCGAATGCCTGGCCCAGGCGTTCGGCCGTCGCCTCCCGGTCGCGGTCGCCGGCGCGGGGGGCCGTCAGTTGCTGGTCCATTTCGTCCCCTTCCGAAAGATGTGAATGGCCTTAACATACCGGGCAATGTTAATATCGTCAACATGGCACGCCCGCGGAAAGCCCCGGCCAGTGCGAAGCGTCGGGACAGCTACCACCACGGAGACCTCAAACGCGCCCTGAGCAGCGCCGCCCTGTCACTGGTGGCCGAAAAGGGGCCGAAGGGTTTCACCCTCACGGAGGCGGCGCGGCGCGCCGGGGTCAGCGCCGCCGCCCCGTACCGGCACTTCGCCGACAAGGCCGCGTTACTCGCGACCGTGGCCGAACAGGGCTTCCGCGACCTGCACGCCGCGTTGAGCGCGGCCGCCGACGAGGCTCCCGACCCGAAGGACCGGGTGACCGAACTCGGCCGCGCGTATGTGCGCTGGGCCGTCGCTCACCCGGACCACTACCGGGTGATGTTCGGCGCCGAGCTGTCCAAGGGCGACCATCCCGACTTGGCGACCGCCGGGGAGGAGGCGTTCGGTGATCTGCTCGGCGCGATCGCGGCGTGCCAGCAGGCGGGCGTCGTCGGCGGTGATGACCCGCGCGAACTCGCCGCGCCGCTGTGGTCCCTGGTGCACGGTGTCGCATCGCTGGCGATCGGCGGCGACCTACGTGCGGTCGGCATCGAGCACGACCCGGACGCCATCGTCGCCGGTGTGGTCGCCCAAATGCTCAGCGGCTAGGCCACGTTGGCCTTGCGGAGCGTCGAATAGACCTCGGCCAGGAATTGCTCGACGGCCACTGCGGCGTGCACCGCCCGCGCCGAACCGAAGATGTCGAAAGCGTGCTGGGCGAGCGGCATTTCGGCGTACACGACGGGCTGGGTGCTGACCTGTCGCAGCCGTTCGACAAATGCGCGCGCCTGCTCGACGGGCACCAGCGAGTCGTTGCGGCCGTGCAGCACGAAGAACGGGGGAGCGTCGGGGGAGACGTGGTTGACCGGCGACGCGGTGATGAACGGCTGCATGTTCGTCGAGGGTCGTTCCTTGACAACGGATTTGACGAGCAGCGCGGGCATCATCGGGTGCATCGCGTCGTTGAAGCGGGTGAAGTCGTAGACGCCGTAGAACGGCACGGCGGCCTGCACCCGGGTGTCGGCGTCCTCGAAGCCGGGCTGGAACTCCGGATAGTTGGGCGTGAGCGCGGCCAGTGACGACAGGTGGCCGCCGGCCGAACCGCCGGTGATGGCGATGAATTCGGGATCGCCGCCGTACTCGGCGATGTGGGTCTTGACCCACGCCAGGGCGCGCTTGACGTCGACGATGTGGGCGGGCCAGGTGTTGCGCGGGCTGTGCCGGTAGTTGATCGACACGCAGACCCAACCCAACTCCGCCAGGTGGCTCATCAACGGATGTGCCTGTCCGCGCTTGTTTCCCGTCGTCCACGCACCGCCCGGGATCTGGAAGAGCACCGGCGCCTTGCCGGCCGGGTCCAGATCGGGACGGCGCCAGATGTCCAGAAAATTGGCGCTGCCGAATTCGCCGTAACTGATGTTCGAGTCGTGGGCGTAGTCGCGGTAGATACGCATCATCCGCAGCAGCCCCGGCGTCTTGGCGGTGCCGCTACCGGCCGGCCGGCGCCATAGATCCCCCGACTCGGTGAGGCGCGACGCGCCCAGGCCACTGTCCAGCGCCTCGGTCAGCGGCACGTTCGCCTTGTGCCCGGCACGGCTGAAGTTCAGCAACCCCAGCGCCGAGACACCGGCGACCGCCCACGCGGCGAACCGCACCGGCCGCGTCAGGCGTCGGGCCGTCAACGCCAGCCCGCCGAGCTGGCTGACCAGGGTCTGCAGCGGCAGCTCGGTGACGACCACCCCGAACATGAACGAGAAGAGCGAGAGGTAGCCGCTGCGCGCCAGTGGCCGGTACGCGTTGAGCGTGGACACGGCGGTCACCGCCGTGACCCCGAGGGACCCTATCTGCCGGATGACGTGGATGATTCGAGCTGTCCGCATGGGCTCACCTTATTAAAAGCCCCCGCTGCGTCGACCGCGACCAGTTGTCATGCGAACACCGTCTTGGGCAACGGCTGTTGGCGGAGAAAAACCGCGCTTTTGATCGAGTTCTACGATTTGGCCTGACAGCGGCGCGAGCCGATTCGGCCACCTACGAGGGCAGCGAGAAGATGGCTACCAAGATGCGCTTATTGTGGCGAGCGGCCGCGGCCGTCTGCGCCTCGGTGAACTGTTCGATCGCCCCGATTGCGGGCGCGCAATCGGCGTGTGCCGCCCTCGGTGGGACCGTCGACCAAAACCAGGTCTGCCAGGGCCACATCACCACGGCCGACTACACGCTCGACCTGAGCTTCCCGGTCAGTTATCCCGACCAGCAGGCCATGACCGATTACCTCGTCCACACCCGAGACACCTGGGTCGCAGACGTGCGGACGTACCCCCGGCATGATCGGCCGCCCTACCTGCTGACCATCACCGGAACGGCGTACCGGTCGTCCACGCCCGGCTCGAGCACCCAAAGCGTGGTGCTGGACATGAACCAGGACCTGGGCGCCCACCCCGTGACGTCCTTCAAGGCGTTCAACTACGACCTCGGCAAGGGTGCCCCGATCACGTTCGACACGCTGTTCAAGCCGGGCACCAAACCGCTGGACGTCCTCAACCCGATCGTGACGCAACAATTAGGCCCGTTGCCGTTCGGCGAGCCCGGAGTCGAGGCGTATCAGAATTTCGCGATCACCGATGACGCCGTCATTTTCTTCTTCGGCCAGGGGCAGGTGCTGCCGTCGGTCAACGGGCCGCAGCAAGTTTCGGTACCCCGTACCGAACTCGCCGCCCTGATGGCGTAGCCCTAGGTCGCCTCGGCCCGACTTTCGAGTTTTTTGACCGCGGCGGGATCGTTCTCGGTCAGCCCGATTTTCGCGGCGCCGCCGGGTGAGCAGAGTTCGGTGAAGAAGTCGGCGTTGATCTGGGTGTACTGGCCGTATTCGCCGGGTAGGTCGTCCTCGTAGTAGATGGACTCGACGGGGCACACCGGCTCGCAGGCGCCGCAGTCCACGCACTCATCGGGGTGGATGTAGAGCATCCGTGCGCCCTCGTAGATGCAGTCCACGGGGCATTCCTCGATGCACGCCTTGTCCTTGATGTCGACGCAGGGTTCGGCGATCACATAAGCCATGACGCCATAGTCGTCGCGCCGATTGGGCGCGAGTAGAGGTCTCGGCGTTGTGAAGTCACAAGCTATGGTTGTGTCACACGGATTGATTGTGAGGGGATCAGCCATGCCGCTCAGCGCCCGGATGCCGGAGCTCGCCTCGTTCGAGGTGTTCCTGGCGATCGCCGAGACCGGCAGCCTGGGCCGCGCCGCGCGCGAACTCGGGCTGACGCAGCAGGCCATTTCGCGGCGGCTCGCGTCGATGGAGGCGCAGGTCGGGGTGACGCTGGCGGTGCGGACCACCCGCGGATCGCAACTGACGCCGGCGGGCCTGATCGTCGCGGACTGGGCCCGACGGTTGCTCGAGGTCGCCACCGAGCTCGACGCGGGGATGGGGGCGCTGCGCAAGGAGGGTCGTGAGCGGATCAAGGTGGCGGCCAGCCAGACGATCTCCGAACAGCTGATGCCGCACTGGCTGCTGTCCCTGCAGACGGAGGCAACGCGCCGCGGTGGCGCCGCGCCGCAGGTGATGTTGACCGCTACCAACAGCGAGCACGCGATCGCCGCGGTCCGCGACGGCACCGTCGATTTGGGATTTGTCGAAAATCCTGGCACGCCAAAGGGATTGGGTACGTGCGTGGTGGGACAGGACGAGCTGGTGATCGTGGTGCCGCCCGGTCACAAGTGGACGAGACGGGCGCGGGGTGTCTCCGCGCGTGAACTGGCGGAGACGCCGCTGGTTGCGCGCGAACCCCGTTCGGGGATCCGGGATTCGCTGACGGAGGCGTTGCGCCGGGTGCTGGGCGACGACATGGAACAGGCGCCGCCGGTTCTGGAGTTGACGTCGGCGGCGGCGATGCGTGCGGCCGTGCTCGCCGGCGCGGGCCCGGCGGCCATGAGCAGGCTGGCGGTGGCCGACGACCTGGCCGTCGGGCGGCTGCGCGCCGTCACGATCCCGAAGTTGGACCTACGCCGCAAGTTCCGCGCGATCTGGGTGGGTGGGCGCACCCCGCCGGCCGGGGCGGTCCGCGACCTGTTGAGCCACATCAACAGCCGTTAGGCCGCGGCGTCGGCAGCCAGGGCTTCGTCGTAACGGTCGAGCACGGTGGCGGCCACCAGGCGGTGCGCGCCGAGCGGCGCGGCCATCGGAATGTCGTTGTCCCGCGCGTAGGTTGCGACGCCGTCGGTGAGCAGCCCCGGCGCCAGGAACCAGGGTGCGATCACGAGCCGGCGCGCGCCGCCGAGGCGCAGGTGGCCGGCGGCGCGCTTCACCGACGCCTCGGGACGGGTGGCGAAAGCGGTGGTGGCACCGGCCCACTGGGTGCCGACGGCCAGCCGGGACGCGACCTTCGCGGTGCGCACGTTCGCCGCGGTATTGGACGAGCCGATCGCGACCACCATCACCCCGAGCTCGTCGTCGAGCGGGGAAACCCCGATCTCGGTGAGGCGTTCGCGCAGCACCGACACCAGACGCTCGTCCTCGCCGAGCACGTCGGCCTGCCGGATGCCGTGGGCGCCCGCTTTGGCGATCTGCGTGGGGATGTCGCGTCGCGCGTGGTAGGCGCTGGCCAGCAGCAGCGGGGCGACCACCGCGCGGCGGCGGTCCGGCAGTCCGGCAAGGACGTCGGCGAAGTTCGGTTCGTTGAGCTCCAGGAACGCCAGCCGCACGTCGAGGCCGGGGCGCACGCTCGCCAGCCGGTCGGCGACGGCCTGCGCGTTGGCGCCCGACCGTGGGTCCCGGCTGCCGTGGGCGGTGAGGACGAGGGTGCTCATGAGGCGTGCAACCCGCATTCGACCTTGTTTCGTCCCCGCCAGCGCCCACTGCGAGGATCCTCACCCTCGGCTGGCTTGGCGGTGCAGGGGGCGCAGCCGATGGACGGGTAGCCCTCCTCGACGAGCGGGTTGACCAGCACGTTGTTGCGCTCGATGTAGTCCTGGACGTCTTCGTCGGTCCAGTCCGCGATCGGGTTGACCTTGATCAGCTCGAACGACTCGTCGAAGCTGATCAGCGGCGCGTTGGCGCGGGTGGCGGCCTCCACCCGCCGCAGCCCGGTCACCCAGGCCGCGTAGCCGCGCAGGGCGCGGCGCAGGGGGAGGACCTTGCGCAGCCGGCAGCATTCGTTCGGTTCGCGGGCGAACAGGTCCTTGCCCAGCAGTTCGTCTTGTTCGGCCACGGTGTGCTCGGGCGTGACGTTGAGCAGGTGGATGTCATAGACGGATTCGACCGCGTCGCGGGTGCCGATGGTTTCGGCGAAGTGGTAGCCGGTGTCCAGGAAGATCACCGGCACGCCCGGCCGTACGTCGGAGGCGAGCGAAATCGTCACGGCGTCTTGCATGTTGGCGGCCACCACGTACTTGCAGGTGGCCCAGCCGCGGGGACCGTCGACGCCGCCGAAGTGCTCGTCGGTCCAGCGCAGGATGTCGACCGCGCCGGCGCCCTCCATCTCGGCAGCGCCGCGCGCCGCGAGTTCGCGCAACTGCTCGTTGGTGAAGTTCATCGCCACCATGGCGGGTCCTCAGCTCCTATCGCAGGTCGGCCTCGTCGGCGCGCAGCGCCCAGGACGCGAAAGTCTCTCCGCCGTCGCGGCCTTCGAGGAATTTGCGGGTCACCCGGTCGATGTAGTCGCCGAGCTCGTCGCTGGTCACCTTGTGCTGGCGCAGTTTTCGGCCGAAGCCGCTCGCCTCGCCGAGGCCGCCGCCCAGGTGGACCTGGAAGCCTTCCACCGAATTGCCCTCGCCGTCGTCGATCCACTGGCCCTTGAAGCCGATGTCGGCGACCTGGATGCGGGCGCACGAGTTCGGGCAGCCGTTGAGGTGGACGCTGATCGGCACGTCGAGCCTGGAGTCGACGTCGGCCAGGCGCTGTTCCAGCTCGGGCACCAAAGTCTGTGTGCGCACCCGGGTTTCGGCGAACGACAGCTTGCAGAACTCGATGCCGGTGCAGGCCATGGTGTTCTTGCGCCATGCTGACGGCCGCGACGGCAGCCCGAGCGCGTCCAGCGCGGCGACGGTCTCGTCGACCAAGGCGTCGGGCACGTCCAGGATGACCAGCTTCTGGAACGGGGTCAGCCGCGCTCGGTCGGAGCCGACCTTCTCCATCAGGTCCGCGATCGCCGAGAGGGTGGCGCCCGAGACGCGGCCGGCGATGGGGGCGACGCCGATGGCGTTGAGCCCGTTCTTGATCTTCTGCACGCCGACGTGGTCGATGGTGTGCTTGACCGGCGCGGGGGCCGGGCCGTCGATGAGCGGACGCTTCAGGTATTCGGTTTCCAGCACCTCGCGGAATTTTTCGACGCCCCAGTCCTTGATCAGGAACTTCAGCCGGGCCTTGGCGCGCAGCCGCCGGTAGCCGTAGTCGCGGAAGACCTGGGTGACGGCCTCCCAGACGTCGGGCACCCCGTCGAGGGGGATCCACACGCCGACCCGCTGGGCCAGCATCGGGTTGGTCGACAGGCCGCCGCCCACCCACAGGTCCATGCCGGGGCCGTGCTCGGGGTGGTCGACGCCGACGAACGCGACGTCGTGGGTCTCGTGGGAAACGTCCTGCAGGCCCGAGATCGCGGTCTTGTACTTGCGTGGCAGGTTGGCGTATTCGGGGTTGCCCATCGAGCGGCGGACGATCTCCTCGATGGCGGGGGTGGGGTCGAGCACCTCGTCGAGCGAGTCGCCGGCCAGCGGCGAACCGTGGATGCCGCGCGGGCAGTCGCCGCAGGCCTCGGTGGTCTGCAGCCCCACCGCATCGAGGCGGCGCCAGATCTCGGGGACGTCCTCGATGCGGATCCAGTGCAGTTGGAGGTTTTCCCGGTCGCTGATGTCGGCGGTGTCGCGGGCGAACTCGGTCGAGATCTGGCCCAGCGTGCGCATCGAGTGCACCGTCAGCGGTTTGCCGTCGGTGCGGACCCGCATCATGAAGTACTTGGCTTCGATCTTGTCGGTGTTGTCGTCGCCGGTCCAACTGCCGTCGTAGCCCTGCTCGCGTTGGGTGTACAGGCCCATCCAGCGGAACCGCCCGCGCAGGTCGGAGTGGTCGATGCTGTCGAAACCCTGCTGGGCGTAGACGTTGACGATGCGGTCACGCACGTTCAGCGGCGCGTCCTCGTTCTTGATCTTCTCGGTGTCGTTCAGCGGTTCGCGATCACCCAGCGCCCACTGGCCCTCGCTGCGGGTCTTGGCGGGACGTGCTGTGGTCATGTGGTGTGCTCCTTCGCGGTGCAGATCGGCTGGGGCTGCAGGGCTGCGGGCCGCGGCATCGACGCGATGATGTCTGTTGGGGGCGCGCCGTTGCGCCCACGTCTCATGGCTTCATAGTGCCCGGCACAGGCGTGCGGTAGTAGAGGTCGCGCCGTTGTGAGGGCACAACCGTTGGTTGTGTGTGCCGGTTCACGTTTATTGGTTTGGCGCGCAGCGTGATTGCAGTAGCCTGCGGGGGTGGCTGGGCCTTCGCTGGACGCCCTGGAGCGCTCCGCGCTGTGTGATCTTTTCGCCGGGCTCGGCCCGTCCGCTCCCACACTGATCGAGGGCTGGACCGCTCACGATCTGGCCGCCCATCTCGTGTTGCGGGAACACGACTTCGTCGCCAGCCCGTGCCTGGTGCTGCCGGGCCGCTTTCAACGATTCGCCGAGCGGCGCCGGGCGGCATTGGCCCGGCGCACGGACTTCGCATCGCTCGTCGCGACGATCCGCTCCGGCCCGCCCGTCGGGTTCTTCCGCCTCGGCTGGGTTCGCGCGCTGGCGAACCTCAACGAGTTCTTCGTCCATCACGAGGATCTGCGCCGGGCGAACGGGCTCGGGTCGCGCGGTCTGCCGCCCGAGCTGGACGCTGCGCTGTGGCGCAACGTGCGGCGCGGCGGTCGGTACCTGAGTCGGCGGCTTTCCGGTTGCGGTCTTGAGGTCTCCTGGCTCGGCACCGGCGAGCGGGCCACGGTGCGGCCGGGTTCACCGGTGGCCGTGCTGAGCGGCCGACCGGGTGAGCTGCTGCTGCACCTGTTTGGCCGCGTCGGCGCGGCGGAGGTCGAGGTGAGCGGACCGCCCGAGGTCGTCGCGGCGGTGCGTCGCACGCACTTCGGGATGTGAGGGGTCGCTCGGAGGCGGGCACTTCGGCATATCCCTCGAAGCGCCGGCGCGAATCCGTGCAGGAAACAGACGTCGCCTCAGAGCGGCGGGCGTACCATCAGCTCACGCTCAACGACGAGCGGGGATGACATGACTCACACCCACACGGACTCGACCGACGTCGACAAATGGGACCGCGGTCTGACCGAACACGTCGTCGCGCTGACCCGCCCGATCGTCAAGCACTATTTCCGCTCCGAGGTGCACGGCCTGGACAACATCCCGGAAGGGCCGTCGCTGGTGGTGGGCAACCATTCCGGCGGCCTGATGACGTTCGATCTCCCGGTGTTCGCCGTCGACTACTACGACACGTTCGGCTACGACCGGCCGCTGTACGCGCTGGGCTTCGACACCATCTTCGCCGGGCCCGCCGCTGATTTCTTCCGGCGCACCGGCGTCATCCGCGCGACGCGGGAGAACGCCGCCCAGGCGCTGGCCGCCGGGGCCGTCGTGCTGGTCTACCCGGGCGGTGACTTCGACGTCTACCGGTCGACCCTGCAGGAGAACACCATCGACTTCGACGGGCGAACCGGCTACATCACCACGGCCGTCGAGGCCGACGTCCCGATCGTTCCCGCGGTCTCCATCGGCGGGCAGGAGAGCCAGCTGTTCTTGAGCCGCGGTCGGTGGCTGGCGCGTGCGCTTCGGCTCACCAAGTTCGAGCGCAAGCTGTTTCGCACGGACATCCTGCCGATCTCGTTCGGCTTTCCGTTCGGGCTCAGCGTGGTGGCGCCGGTCAACATGCCGTTGCCCACCAAGATCGTCACCGAGGTGTTGCGGCCCATCGAGATCGCCAAATTCGCCGGCGCACACGACATCAAGTGGCTCGACGCGCACGTGCGGTGGGTGATGCGGAGGGGGCTCAGAGAACTTGCCGCCCAACGCCGTTACCCGGTGATCGGCTAAGCCCCTGCGAACACCACGTCGGGGTTGAGGATGCCCGCAGGGTCGAAGCTCTGCTTGATGCGGCGCATGAGGTCGACCTTGACGGGGTCTTCCAGCTCGAGGAAGTACGGGGTCTTCGCGCGGCCCAGGCCATGTTCGCCCGAGATCGCGCCGCCCAATTCCATTGCCAGCGCGAAGATGTCGGTCATCAGCTTCTTGCGGGTGGCCGTGTCCTTGCAGAAGATGGCCAGGTGGACGTTGCCGTCGCCGGCGTGCCCGCAGCCCGCCGAGGCGCCACCGGCGGCCGCGGCCAGACCGCGCGCGGCGGACAGGAACTTCGGCATCGCGGAGCGGGGTACCACGGTGTCGATGATGTCGTCGGCGCCGATCGCCTTCGCCGTCCAAAACGCCTTCTCGCGCGCCTCGATCAGCTTGCGTGCCGAACCCCCTTCCAGCACATAGGCATCCACGGCGCCCAGCTCGGCCAGCAGTTCGCCGGCCTTCTCGACGTCCTCGTCCAGCCGGTCCGCGGTCCGGTTTTCCAGCGCCACAACAAGATAGGCGTCGCAGCTGTCGCGGACCGTGTCCGGAATGCCCAACTCCAGGTTCTGGGTATGCACGAGCGCGGCCATCGTCACGTTGTCGATGTATTCCAGGATGTAGGGCGCCAGGCCGCTGCCCACC
>NZ_LZKD01000292.1:0-590 GCF_001668695.1 Mycobacterium sp. E2497 | reverse complement strand
CACGGTGGACAAGCTGACCTTCGATCCGGCCGGATTCGGTTTCGCCCGAGCCGATCTCGGTGACCTGCTGGGCGGTGCGCTGGTGGAGGAATCCGCGCTCATCGCGCGCTGGCTGGCCGGTCCTGGGGTGCGCATCGTCCGGGTCGACGACTCCCCCGACGCCGCCGGCTGGGCATCACCGCTGCGCTCAGCCGGCGCGTGGGCATCGTGGGCGGCCTCGGCGCGCTCGGCGCGGTTGGCCTACGAGCAGACCTCGGCCCAAGCGGCGCAATACGATTCAGAGCTGCTCGCCGAACCGCACCCATCGCGCGAGCAGCTCTTCGGCCGCGCCGGAGTCGATCGCCGCGCCGGCGCGCCGCAGCCCGTCCTCCCACGCCGGCAACCATTCAGCGCGGCTGGATAGACCGGCGTGGGCGACCAGGGCCCCGGCGGCGTTGAGCACCACGGCGTCCCGGACCGGTCCCTTGCCGCCGGCCAGCACCGCACGCACCTCGGCGGCGTTGGCTTGCGCGTCACCGCCCAGCAGGTCACCGAGATCGGCTCGGGCGAAACCGAATCCGGCCGGATCGAAGGTCAGCTTGTCCACCGTG
>NZ_LZKD01000291.1:0-1742 GCF_001668695.1 Mycobacterium sp. E2497 | reverse complement strand
CCCGCAAAGCCCGGCCGACCTGGGCGAGCCGCCGAAGACCGACCTGTGGCGTCAGCTGTCGACGATCGCCCGCCGCCAGGTTCGACTCGTCATATCCGACCGGGGCTACACGATCTTCCTGGCGGTCCTGCCGTTCCTCATCGGGGCGTTGTCGCTGACGGTGAAGGGCCCCCACCCCGGCCTCGGCCCGGCCGACGCGCTCGGCCCCGCGCCCACGCAGCCGCAGTACATCATGGTGCTGTTGAACATCGGCGCCGTGTTCATGGGGACCGCGCTGACCATCCGCGATCTGATCGGCGAGCGCCCGATCTTCCGGCGGGAGCAGGCCGTCGGCCTGTCCACCTCCGCCTACCTGCTGGCCAAGATCGCGGTGTTCTGCGTCTTCGCGACGCTGCAGGCGGCGATCGCGACCATCATCGTCCGGCTGGGCAAGGGGGCGCCGACCGCGCACCCGCCCTTCTTCGGCAACTCCACGTTCTCACTGTTCGTCACCGTCGCCGGCACCTGTGTGGCGTCGGCGATGCTGGGCCTGTTGTTGTCGGCCGTGGCGCAGTCCAACGAACAGATCATGCCGCTGCTCGTGGTGTCGATCATGTCGCAGCTGGTGTTCTCCAGCGGCATGATTCCCGTCTACCAGCGCTTCGGCCTCGAGGAGCTCGCCTGGCTGACGCCCGCGCGCTGGGGTTACGCGGCGGGCGCCTCGTCGATCGACTTTCCGTCGCTGGTGAAGGTCAAACAGATCCCGACCAACGACCCGATCTGGCAGCACTCGAAACACATCTTCGTGTTCGACATGGCCATGCTGGCATTCCTGTCCGTCGCCTACACCGGGTTCGTCCGGTGGCACATCAGGCTGAAACGCTGAGCCCGCGGCCGGTGCGATGACGCAAGCCGCCGAGCCCGTGCTGACCGTTCGATCCGACCGATCGAAGGGCAGCTTCGCGGCCGGCCGCGACGTGGTGGTCGGCAGCGACCTGCGCGCGGACCTGCGGGTGGCGCACCCCCTGATCGCGCGCGCACACCTGCTGCTGCGCTTCGATCACGGCAAGTGGGTTGCGCTGGACAATCGTTCGCTGAACGGGATCTATCTCAACGGCCAGCGGGTCCCGCTGGTCGACATCGTGGACGGCCAGACCCTCAACATCGGCAAGCCCGACGGCCCGCGGATCACGTTCGAAATCGGCCACCACACCGGGACAGTGGGCATGCTCCCGCCGACCACGGAGTCGATCCCCGTCATCACACCGCCCGTCGATGCCCGCCGTGCGCCGCCGGCCGGCCAGCGGCCACCGGCCCCGCCGCAGCCGCGCCCCTGGCAAGGCCCGAACCGCACCACCGCCGTGCCGATCGTGCGACCCGACGCGGCGACGCGGTCGGTGCGGCAGTCCGCTGGGCCGCCCGAGCTGAACCAGCCCACCCAGATCGGCGTGAGCGGCCAGGTGGCGGAGTTCCCGACCACGCGGGTGAAGAACCTGGGGCCCGAATCCGAGCGGGTAACCGACCGGCCGGGCCGCGCCGCCTGGATCGGCCGCGCGCTCGACAACGACATCGTCATTCACGACGTGCTGGCCTCGCGCCATCACGCGTTTCTGACGCCGACGCCGGCGGGCCCCGAGATCCGCGACGCCAACAGCAGCAACGGAACCTTCGTCAACGGGGTCAAAGCGGCGTCGGCGGTGCTGTCCGAGGGCGACGTGGTGACCATCGGGAACGTCGACCTGGTGTTCTCCGGCGGGATCCTG
>NZ_LZKD01000290.1:0-871 GCF_001668695.1 Mycobacterium sp. E2497 | reverse complement strand
CGCGAGCAGGCGGTCGAGCTGCAGTCCGAAGAGGTCTACGGCAAGTACATGCACTACCTGACCGGCTGTGAGAACTTCTTCCGCAAGGGCATCAGCAATGTCGGGCAGTTCACCCTCGTGAAGTAGGTGGCGAGGGGCCGGGGACCGCTACTTTTCCAGCGTGAACTGGTCGACGTCCGTGTAACCCTGGCGGAACAGCTTCGCGCAGCCGGTCAGGTACTTCATGTAGCGGTCGTAGACCTCTTCGGACTGCAGCTCGACCGCCTGCTCGCGGTTGGCCTCCAGGTTGGCCGCCCAGATATTGAGCGTGCGCTCGTAGTGCTCCTGCAGCAATTGGACCTGCTGCACGGAGAACCCCGCTTCGCCGGCGAACCTGAAGATGTCTTCCTGCGCCGGCAATTGTCCGCCCGGGAAAATTTCAGTGCCAATGAAGCGCGCGAATCGAAGATCATTCATCGTGATGGAGACGCCGCGTTCGTACTGCTGTTTCTGGGTGTAGGTCAAAATGGTATGCAATAACATGCGGCCGTCGTCGGGAAGAATGTTGTAGGCGCGTTCGAAGAACGCGGCGTACCGCTCCATCTTGAAAGCCTCGAAGGCGCCGATGGTGACGATCCGGTCGACCTTGTCCTCGAACTCTTCCCAGCCCTGCAGCCGCACCTCCACGGTGCGATTCGTCGGCAATCCAGCCAGCTTGTTCTTGCTGTATTCAAACTGGTTGCGGCTCAGCGTGATTCCGATGACATTGACGTCAAATTTCTCCACGGCCCGTTTCATCGCCCCGCCCCAGCCGCAGCCGATGTCCAGCAGCGTCATCCCGGGCTCGAGGTTCAGCTTTCCCAGCGCCAAGTCGAACTTGGCGATTTGGGCC
>NZ_LZKD01000289.1:0-22686 GCF_001668695.1 Mycobacterium sp. E2497 | reverse complement strand
CCACTGTTCGGCGTTGGCCCTGGCCTCTTCGGCCTCTTTGGTGCGGCCCGCCGCCCACCCGGTGCCGGCGCCGCCCACCAGCGATCCGCATCGGTTCGGTCGCGTCGACGACGACGGCACGGTGTGGCTGATCACCGCCGACGGCGAACGCGTCGTCGGCTCCTGGCAGGCCGGCGACGCCGAAGCCGCCTTCGCCCACTTCGGCCGCCGCTTCGACGACCTGGGCACCGAAGTCACGCTCATGGAGGAGCGGCTCGCGGCGGGCACCGGCGACGCCCGAAAGATCAAGGCCCACGCCTCCGAGCTCGCCGAGACCCTGCCGACGGCGGCCGTACTGGGCGACATCGACGCGCTCGCGCGCCGGTTGACCAGCCTCATCGACCAGGTCGAGGCCACCGTCGCCGCGGAACGCTCGCGCCGCGACGAGCATCGCGCCGCCCAGACCGCGCGCAAGGAGGCGCTGGCCGCCGAGGCCGAGGAGCTGGGCGCCAACTCCACCCAGTGGAAGGCGGCCGGCGACCGGCTGCGGGCCATCCTCGACGAGTGGAAGACCATCAACGGCCTGGACCGCAAGGTCGACGACGCCCTGTGGAAGCGCTATTCGGCGGCCCGGGAGGCGTTCAACCGGCGCCGGGGATCCCATTTCGCCGAGCTGGACCGCGAACGCCTGGGCGTGCGCCAGGCGAAGGAACGACTCTGCGAACGGGCCGAGGAGATGTCCGATTCGACGGACTGGACCGCCACCAGCGCCGAATTCCGCAAGCTGCTCACGGAATGGAAGGCGGCGGGCCGAGCCGCCCGCGACGTCGACGACGCGCTGTGGCGGCGGTTCAAGGCGGCCCAGGACGTCTTCTTCGCGGCCCGCAACGCGGCGACGGCGGAGAAGGACGCGGAGCTGTGGGCCAACGCCACCGCCAAGGAGGCGCTGCTGGCCGAGGCGGAGAGGATCGACACCAGCAACCACGACGCGGCCAGGGCGGCGCTGCGTTCGATCGCCGACAAGTGGGACGCGATCGGCAAGGTGCCGCGCGAGCGGTCCGCCGAATTGGAGCGTCGGCTGCGCGCGGTCGAGAAGAAGGTGCGCGATGCGGGCGAGGCCGATTGGTCCGATCCGCAGGCACAGGCCCGCGCCGAGCAATTCCGCACCCGCGCCGAACAATACGAGCGGCAGGCCGAAAAGGCCGCGGCGGCGGGCCGCACCAAAGAGGCCGAAGAGGCCAGGGCCAACGCCGAACAGTGGCGGCAGTGGGCGCAGGCGGCCGCCCAGGCGCTGACCCGTAAGCCCTAGGCTTCGGAGTCCCCGGAGGTCCGGTCGGTCGATCCCCCGCCCAGGCTGTCGAGCAGCGTCATCGACTGCTGCTGCGCCGCGACCCGGCGCCGCTCCTCCTCGGCCGCGAGTTGCACGATGGTCCGCGACCACACCACCCGGGCCCATTGGTAGGTCAGCACGAGGACGACGATCCACGCCGCGATCAGCCCCACCCCGGGGCCCGGGTGTCCCGCGGCCACGGTCTGGCGCGACCAGATGGCCAGCATCCCCGCCGCGCCGGCCAGCGCCGAACCCGCCAGCGCGACCCAGGCCAGCGCCCAACGCCGGGTCACCAACGCCAGCATGGAGAACCCGACGCCGAAAACGAGTGTCAGCCAGGCGAAGACGCGCGACGGCAGCGCCACCGCGGCCGCGCCGGCGCCGTGGCTGCTGAACAACACGTCCCAGCCGCGCACCGAGCCGGTGTGCGGCAGGATGAACGATCCCAGCAGCACGAAGACCAGGATCGCCACGACGAAACCGCGTGGGCCCGGGTCGAATCCGCGCGCGACGCGGCGCTCGGCGGCCTCGATTTCGCTCCGCAGGGCGTGGAAATGGGGGTGTTCTTCGTTCATCGGGCACATCCAAGGGTTTCGGTGGGTTCCGCCGGGCCGGGCGGTCCGACGGCGGGCATGCCGAGACCGACGCCGCCGCGCTGCCCGGCGGCGTGCGCGTCTCCCGCGCGGGTCCGGCGATGGCTGAGGATGCCCGCGTCGGCGATGAGGTGGTGCGGCGCGGCCTGGGTGATCACCGCGGTGACCACGTCCCCCGGCCGCACCCGGTCGGCCCCGGATTTGTCCAGGCCGAAGTGCACCAGGCGGCCATCGCGGGCGCGGCCCGTCATCCGGGAAGTGCGGGTGTCCTTGCGCCCCTCGCCGGCGGCGACCAGCAATTCGACGGTCTGGCCGACCAGCGCCCGATTGCCTTCCAGCGAGATCTGCTCCTGCAGCTCGACCAGCCGCTCGTAGCGTTCCTGCACAACGGCTTTCGGGAGTTGCCCGTCGAGCTCGGCGGCCGGGGTGCCGGGCCGCTTGGAGTACTGGAAGGTGAACGCGGCCGCGAACCGGGCCCGCCGCACCACCTCCAGGGTTTCGGCGAAGTCCGCTTCGGTCTCGCCGGGGAACCCGACGATCAGGTCGGTGGTGATGGCGGCGTGCGGCATGGCCGCGCGGACGCGGTCCAGGATGCCGAGGTAACGCTCGGCGCGGTACGAGCGCCGCATGGCGCGCAGCACCCGGTCCGAGCCCGACTGCAGCGGCATGTGCAGGGCGGGGCAGACGTTCGGCGTCTGCGCCATGGCCTCGATGACGTCGTCGGTGAATTCGGCCGGATGCGGGGAGGTGAACCGCACGCGCTCCAAGCCGTCGATGTCCCCGCAGGCCCGCAGTAGCCGCGCGAAGGCGCCGCGATCGCGCGGCAGCGTCGGGTCGGCGAACGACACCCCGTAGGCGTTGACGTTCTGGCCCAGCAGCGTGACTTCGAGCACGCCGTCGTCCACCAGCGCCCTCACCTCGGCCAGGACGTCGGCCGGGCTGCGGTCGACCTCCTTGCCCCGCAGCGAGGGGACGATGCAGAACGTGCAGCTGTTGTTGCACCCGACGGAGACGGAAACCCACGCGGCGTAAGCGGATTCGCGTGCGCTCGGCAGCGACGACGGAAACTCCTGCAGCGACTCGGCGATCTCCACCTGGGCGGTCTTGTTGTGCCGGGCCCGTTCGAGCAGCGCGGGCAGTGACCCGATGTTGTGCGTGCCGAACACGACGTCGACCCAGGGCGCCTTGCGCAGCAACGCGTCCCGGTCCTTCTGGGCCAGGCAGCCCCCGACCGCGATCTGCATCTCAGCGTTGGCGCGCTTACGCGGGGCCAGGTGGCTGAGGTTGCCGTACAACTTGTTGTCGGCGTTCTCGCGGACCGCGCAGGTGTTGAAGACGACGACGTCGGCGTCGGCACCCTCGACGGCCCGCTGATAGCCGGCGGCCTCCAGCAGACCCGCCAACCGCTCGGAGTCGTGGACGTTCATCTGGCAGCCGTAGGTGCGGACCTGATACGTCCGCGCCGAAACCACCACCGAAGTCACGGAGCCATGGTACGGCGGCCGGTCGGCCCGCGAGAAACCGCACGTCAGCGGGCTAGACCCGGCGACGCTCCCGTTCGGCGGCCAGCTCGGCGAGGACGACCTCGCAGGCCAGGTTCTGGCTGTAGCCGCGCCGCGCGAGCATCCCGACCAGCCGGCGGGTGATTCGCGCGTCGTCGCCGTCCAGCGTCTCCCGGCGCAGCTTGGCCCGCACCAACTGCTCGGCCCGGTCCCGCTCGGCCCCGGCGTCGATCCCGGACAGCGCCGCGGCGATCACGTCCCTGTCCACACCCTTGGTGTGCAGTTCGGCGGCCAGGGCGCGCTTGCTCTTTCCCGCCTTCGCCCGGCGGGCCTGCACCCACTGCTGTGCGAAGTCGGTGTCGTCGACCAGGCCGACGGCGGCCAGCCGGTCGAGCACGGAAGCGCTGACGTCTTCGGGGTAACCGCGTTTTGCCAGCTGTCCGTGCAGCTCGGCGCGAGTGCGCGCCCTCGCGGTGAGCAGGCGCAGACACAGCGTCCGCGCCTGCTCCTCGCGGGACGGCTCAGAAATCGACGGGGGCGGGCAGGACGCTGTCATCGGACAAGCCATCGGTGACGACCGGGCCAATGCCGAGCTTCTCCTTGATCTTCTTCTCGATCTCGTTGGCCACCTCGTCGTTTTCCATCAGGAAGGTGCGGGCGTTCTCCTTGCCCTGACCGAGCTGCTCGCCCTCATAGGTGAACCAAGAACCGGACTTGCGGATGAAGCCCTGCTCCACGCCCATGTCGATCAGCGAGCCTTCCCGGCTGATCCCCCTGCCGTAGAGGATGTCGAATTCGGCCTGCTTGAACGGCGGCGACACCTTGTTCTTGACGACCTTGACGCGGGTGCGGTTGCCGACCGCGTTGGTGCCGTCCTTGAGCGTCTCGATCCGGCGCACGTCCATGCGCACCGACGCGTAGAACTTCAGGGCCTTTCCACCCGTGGTGGTTTCCGGGCTGCCGAACATCACGCCGATCTTCTCGCGCAGCTGGTTGATGAAGATCGCGGTGGTGCCCGAATTGTTCAGCGCGCCAGTCATTTTCCGCAACGCCTGGCTCATCAGCCGGGCCTGCAACCCGACGTGGCTGTCACCCATCTCGCCCTCGAGTTCCGCGCGCGGCACCAGCGCCGCCACCGAGTCGATGACCAGGATGTCCAGCGCGCCGGAGCGGATCAGCATGTCGGCGATCTCGAGGGCCTGCTCCCCCGTGTCGGGCTGGCTGACCAGCAGGGAATCGGTGTCCACGCCGAGCTTCTTGGCGTAATCGGGGTCCAGGGCGTGCTCGGCGTCGATGAACGCCGCGACGCCACCGGCGGCCTGGGCGTTGGCCACCGCGTGCAAGGCGACGGTGGTCTTACCCGAGGATTCCGGGCCGTAGATCTCCACGACCCGGCCGCGGGGCAGACCGCCGATGCCCAGGGCCACGTCCAGTGCGATGGATCCGGTCGGGATGACCGAGATCGGCTGACGCATCTCGTCGCCGAGACGCATCACCGAGCCTTTGCCGTAGCTCTTTTCGATCTGGGCCATCGCCAGTTCGAGAGCCTTCTCGCGGTCGGGGGCTTGCGCCATGGTGCCTCTCCTATGGTTCGGTGTGTTCGGTGACCGGTGTCGGTCGGTTGGCCGTGACACTAGAGAGGGCCACCGACAAGTTGACTCACCGAACGTTTCCCACAGTAGCCGAACACCTGTTCGATTCAAGCGGACACGCCGAACCCGGTGACAGCGTGTGGCAACATCGGCCACCGAAAGGCGCTGACGGGGCCCATACGCTCGAGCAAACCGGTGTGAATCCGGTGCGGTCCCGCCACGGTGACCGGGATGGGGATCGCCCCCTCCCGAGAGCCCAGATACTCACCGTCAGCGCTTCCTCACGACAGCTTCCTCACGACAACTGGGGCGGATCTCCCCAGAGAGGCCTGGTTGCGCATACATGACCGTGCGAGACATCTCCGCTGGGCTAGCCGAAATATCTACCTACAAAGGGTTTTTCGCGCTGACCATCGGCGGTGACGCGGCCGGGTGGCATCCGGTCCGGCAGGCCTACGCCGACGGGTTCACCGACTTGGTCGAGGCCACCGCCCGGCGCTATCACACGACGGATCTGCGGATCAGCGCCTCGCTGGTGCACCTCGGCCACGCCACCCGGCTGTGGTCACCCATGCTCGCGTGCGCGCTCGGTCACGGTGTCGTCCCCGACCTGGCCGACCTGCAACGCGCCGACGACGGAGCGCAACTGCGGTTGCCCGCTCCGGTCGGGATCCCGGCCTGCTCACCGGACGCGCTCTACCGGCTGGTCGTGCACGAGCACATGCAGGAGCTCGCCGCCGGTCTGCGAGTGGGGCTGGCGCCCGCGCTGCTGGCGGGCAACATCTCCTCGGCGCTGATCGGAGCTGCCCGGGCCCTGCTCGCCGCGCGGCCCGACCTGGGCGCGCGGATCACCGAGATGGTCCGCGCGCTGCAGGGCACCGGTGTGCTGGCCGGATCGGGCGTCGTCACCGGCCCTCCCCTGGGCTTCAGACGTCGTAGTTGCTGTCTCTTCTATCGCCTGCCCGGCGGATCCGTCTGCGGCGACTGCGTCTTCGAGAAGCCACCGTCATCGAACCGGAGATTGAGTGTGCGTCCAGAGCTTTGAGTGTGCGTCCAGGGCGGGAAAACGGCCCCGATCGCGCCACCGCTACACACTCGAAGCCACAAGCGCACACGCAACGCCGCCATCGACGGATTCACCACTGGTCACGCGGCACGTCGAAGTCGACGCACAGGGCCCGCCACACGTCGCGGGGCTCGACCCCGTCCTCGATCGCCTGGGCGGCGGTGCGGCCGCCGAAACCGGTCAGCACGTGGTCGGCCAGCACCGAAGAGCCGTACGCCGCACCGAACCTCAGGACCACCCGTTCGTTGAATTCCGTTAGCCGCACGCCAGCAAGATACCCATCGGGCAGGAGTCGGACACCGGCCCCGTCACCGCCAGCTGGCCGGCAGGTCGGTCCAGTGGTTGGGGCAGAAGTCCTGGACGGCCTCCGACATGGTGGTCCGCGCGCGCTCCGCCGACATCCTGGAGCGCAACTGCATGAAGGCGTATTCGACCGGCTGCAAGCCCTGTTGAGCGGCAACCGGGTCGTCCATCAACTGGCATGCCTGCTGCTCGTCGCCGCTGTCCGCGCGCGCGACTCCCGAGCTGAACATCAAGGCCAGAAGCAGGCCGCCGGCGGCGATCGCCCTCATTGCCATTGCCCTCCCGTCGCGATCCGGCCCGTCATCCCGTCCGGGCGAGCGCTTCGTGGCACACGCGGACCGGATCGGCCACACTGGCGATGCTAGCGGCGGCGGATCGGGCGGCCGCCCGATAACACGGCGACGACAGCACCTCGTTGACCGCGGCCACCAGCGCCTCGGGGGTCAGCGGCCGGATCAGCCGCCCGCTGCCCTGCCGGACCACCCGGTTGGCCATCTCCCACTGATCACCGCCCCCGGGCACCACCACCAGCGGCACCCCCGCCAGCAGCGTCTTGGCCACCATGCCGTGGCCCCCGCCGCAAATCACCAGGTCGGCGTGCGTCAACAGCTCCGCCTGGCTGCCCAACCCGACCACCGCCCACGGCGGCACCCGCAGATCCGTCCCGCCCAGCCGCGAGACCACCAGCCGCGATCCCGCCGGGAGCGTCTCCCCCGGCCTCAGGTGAGCCAGCGCGACCTCGGCCAGTCCCTCGGTCCCGGTCAACGCGGTCGACGGCGCGACCACCACCACGGGCCCCGAGCCGGGCGGGATTTCCAGCACCCGATCGGTCGGTTCGAAGTGCAGGGGGCCCACCAGCACGGCCTCCGCCGGCCAGTCCGGCCGCGGCACCTCGAGGGCCGGCAGGGTGGCGATCAGGCGCCGCAGCGGCCCCGGGTCACGGGCGGGCAGCCCGATCTCCACCCGCACGGCGGCGCGCTGCCGCAGGCCCGCGCGCCAGGACCGCGCGGTGAGCGCGCGCATGATCGCATCGCGGAGCCGGCCGCGCAGGCCGGTGCCCGGCGCCAGCCCGCTGCCTATCGGCGGCAGGCCCTTCGACGGCAGGTACAGGGGATGCGGGTCGAGCTCGATCCACGGGATGCCCAACAGCTCCGCGGCCATGCCACCAGCGGCGGTGATGACGTCGGACACCACCAGGTCGGGCGCCAGGTCGCGCAGCGCAGGCGCGTTGAGGACGGCCATCCGCGCCGCGCGCCGATGGATGCGGGCCCCGGCGTCGACGTCGTCGTCGGTGGCCACGAGCCCGTCCAGCACGGCGGCGTCGATGCCGGCGGCGCGGGCGGTGTCGATCCACTCCGCGCCGGTGAACAGCGTCGGCTCGTCGCCGGCGTCGGCGAAGCGTTGGCACAGCGCGATCGCGGGGAACGAGTGACCGGGATCCGGCCCGGCGACCACAGCGACACGCATCGGCCTCACCCTGCCACAGCGCGCGACCGCCACGCTCGCCTACGCTGGCAGTCATGACCGAGCTGACCGGTACAACCGTTGCGAACACCCGCACGGTAGAGGGCTTTCTGAACGCGCTGCAGGACGCGGATTACGACGCCGCCGACGCGGCACTCGACGACAACCTCGTCTACGAGAACGTGGGGTTGCCGACGATTCACGGCCGCGCCCGGGCGATGAAGCTGTTTCGCCAGATGGACGGCCGGGCCGCCTTCGAGGTGAAGATCCATCGCATCGCCGCCGACGGCGGGGCGGTGCTCACCGAGCGCACCGACGCCCTGATCTTCGGCCCGGTGCGGCTTCAGTTCTGGGTGTGCGGCGTGTTCGAGGTCCACGACGGGCGAATCACGTTGTGGCGCGACTACTTCGACTTCTTCGACATGTTCAAGGCCACCCTTCGTGGCCTGGCGGCCGTGGTGCTGCCGTCGCTCAAAGCGACGTTCTAGCCACGGTCATCAGCTGGCGCCGCGCAGCCCGCCGAGTTCGTCGAAAGCCTGCGCCCAACCGACCAGGCGGTCGGTCGCCCCGGCCAGCTCGGCGCGGTAGCGCTGCGAGGCGGCCAACTGATCGCCGTTGGCCGACGACACCAATTGGGCTGCGGCGGTGACCATTTCGTTGTACTGGCGCACGCCGGCGCTCAGCTGCGCGGTGAACGCGTTGATGGTCGGCACCAGATACGACCGCGACGATTCGCTGGACTGCGCCGCCCGCTCCATCGACACCACCTCCGCGGCGGTCGCGGCCATGGCCGCCGAGGTCTTGTTGGCGGCCGCGGTCAGGTCGCGGATCTCGGCCGTGGGCAACATGGAGCCCCGCTCGATCACGTTCAGCAGCGACAGGAAGCCGCGTTCGGAGGCGCCCAGCGCGTACATCGCGGGCCGTGCCGCCGAGCCGGGCGGCGGCAGCCGACGGACGTTCGTGGGGCGCGGCGTGGGCAGCGGCTCGGAACGCAGCCACCGGTAGCGGAACAGCAACAGCGTCGCGGGGATGGCCATGACGACCGCGACGGCGCCGGTGATCTCCAGCAGCAGCGCGAACCAACCCCAGGCCGCCAGCAGCATCGTCACGGCCGCCCAGAACACGCATCCGGCGCTGAAGATCAGGCCCCAGCGCAGCGCCCGGCGACGCCGCCGCAGCAGTCGCGCGCGGGGGTCCGCGGCGGCGCTGATCTTCTGGGCCACCAGGTCCGACAGGTCGGCGGCGGTGGCCAGCCCACGCCCGAGCAAGGTGCGCCAGAGCCCCCGCTGCGTCTCGGTCACCGCCACGACACCGCGCTACTGGCCAAAGGGCTTTTCGGTGGCCGCGCCCCCGGTGGTCTCGGCGGGCGCGGGGGCCGCCTCCGGAGTGGCCCCGGCCGCGGGCGTCGCCCCGGTCGGCAACGCCTCGCCGCGCATCGACGCGCGGATCTGCTCCAGCCGCGAGTGACCGGCCATCTGCACGCCGGCCTGCTCGACCTCGAGCATCCGGCCCTGCACCGAGCCCTGCGCGAGCTCGGCGGCCCCGACCGCGTTGGCGTAGCGGCGTTCGATCTTGTCGCGCACCTCGTCGAGGTTGGGCACGTTGCCGGGCGCGGCGATCTCGCTCATCGACCGCAGCGAGGCGCTCACCTGTTCCTGCATCTTCGCCTGCTCGAGCTGGCTGAGCAGCTTGGTGCGCTCGGCGATCTTCTGCTGCAGCACCATCGCGTTCTGCTCAACCGCCTTCTTGGCCTGGGCGGCCGCGTTCAGCGCCTGATCGTGCAGGGTCTTGAGGTCCTCGACGCTCTGCTCGGCGGTCACCAGTTGGGCCGCGAACGCCTCGGCGGCGTTGTTGTATTCGGTGGCCTTGGCGGCGTCGCCGGATGCGGTGGCCTGGTCGGCGAGCGTCAGGGCCTGACGGACGTTGACCTGCAGCTTCTCGATGTCGGCGAGTTGCCGGTTGAGTCGCATCTCCAGCTGACGCTGGTTGCCGATCACTTGCGCCGCCTGCTGGGTCAGCGCCTGATGCGTGCGCTGCGCTTCCTCGATGGCCTGCTGGATCTGCACTTTGGGGTCGGCGTGCTCGTCGATCTTCGCGTTGAACAGCGCCATGAGGTACTTCCACGCTTTGACGAACGGATTGGCCATGAGTGAGCTCCACCTTCGCTTCTTGTGGGCTGGAGGGTCCCGGGATGGGCCCGTCGCTTGTCGCTCAATTTAGTGGGTCGGCGCCGATCGCCCTACCCCTGACGCAGGATCCTTGGTGCGGGCGGCGATCAGGCGATGGCCAGGGAGGCCACCGGCGGGATGACGACCTTGGTGTCGGCGTCGATGCTGGGACCGCGCAGCCCGTCGGCGGGAGCCTGCTCCACGCCGGCCATCCGCTCGCCGGCGTCGATCAGGACCGACGACAGCGGCACCTGCAGCGCGTCGCAGATCGCGTTGAGCAGCTCGCTGGAGGGCTCCTTGCGCCCGCGCTCGACCTCGGACAGATAGCCCAGACTCACCCGCGCCGAATCGGACACCTCGCGCAGCGTCCGGCCCTGCGTCATCCGGGCCTCCCGCAGCACGTCGCCGATGACCTCGCGCACTAATGGCGGCATTTTCCGCCCTCCTTCGTCCAGTCAGCCCGCCGGAGCGAAAACCGCCCCGTTCGGCAGGCGCTCATTAGGTGGAACGCGGGCGGCGGGGTCTTGGTTCCCGTTCGGCGGCCACGGATTCAGTCGACAGATTCAGTCGGCAGATTCAGTCGACAGATTCAGTCGGCCGACCGGCGCACTTCCCTGACGGTGGACACCACGTAGTCGATGCCGGTGACGATGGTCAGCACGATGGCCGCCCCCATCACCACCGCCGCGACCACGCGGAAGGGCCCGGACACGGGCAGGATGAACAAGCCGATCGCCACCGACTGCACCACGGTCTTGATCTTGCCGCCCCAGCTGGCGGGGATGACGCCGCGGCGAATCACCGCCAGGCGCAGCACGGTCACGCCGACCTCGCGGGCCAGGATCACCACCGTGACCCACCAGGGCAGGTCGCCGAGCATCGAGAGCCCGATCAACGCCGACCCGATCAGCGTCTTGTCCGCGATCGGATCGACGAACGCGCCGAATTCGGTTGCCATCCCGTAGTTGCGGGCCAGCAGGCCGTCCAACCGATCGGTGATGACCGCGAGGGTGAAAATCACGAAAGCCACGACCCGGAAGGCGATCTCGTGCCCGTCCTTGGCGAACAGCGCGAGCAGGAAGACCGGGACCAACACCAGCCGCAGCAGCGTCAGCGTGTTGGCGAGATTTGCGATGTGGGCGCGGCCTGGGGGTCCCATCACCGGACCCGTTTGCGGCTGCCCCGACACCGCAACAGAATAACTGTTGGTCAGCACGCCCGTCCCCGATGCCGATACTGTTAGCCGTGACCGAAAGTTCGCAGGACTGCCTGGTGCGACGCGCGCGAACCTCCGATGTCCCCGCAATCAAGCGACTCGTCGACACCTACGCCGGCAAGATCCTGCTGGAGAAGAACCTGGTGACGCTGTACGAGGCGGTCCAGGAGTTCTGGGTGGCCGAGCGCGGGGGCGACGTCGTCGGGTGCGGCGCGCTGCACGTGATGTGGTCCGACCTGGGCGAGATCCGCACGGTCGCGGTCGACCCGGCGATGACCGGCCACGGCATCGGCCACGCGATCGTCGACCGGCTGCTGGCGGTCGCGCGCGAGCTGCAGCTCAAGCGGCTGTTCGTGCTGACGTTCGAGACCGAGTTCTTCGGCAAGCACGGGTTCACCGAGATCGAGGGCACCCCGGTGACCGCCGAGGTGTTCGAGGAGATGTGCCGCTCCTACGACATCGGGGTCGCCGAGTTCCTGGATCTGAGCTACGTCAAGCCCAATATCCTGGGCAACTCCCGCATGCTGCTGGTGCTGTAGCCCGCCGAACGTGCACTCATGGCGAGATTTCGGCTATTTTTTCGCCCTCAGTGCACGCTCGGCGTTAGTCGTCGGCGTCGCCCCCGACCGCGTCGCTGCCGCCGCGGATCAAGGCCAGCGTTCCGGCCAGCTCGTCGGGCTTGACCAGCACCTCACGCGCCTTCGACCCCTCGCTGGGCCCGACGATGCCGCGGGTCTCCATCAGGTCCATCAGCCGGCCGGCCTTGGCGAAGCCGACGCGCAGCTTGCGCTGCAGCATCGACGTTGAGCCGAACTGGCTGGACACCACCAGCTCGACGGCCTGCAGGAACACGTCCATGTCGTCGCCGATGTCCGGGTCGACGTCGGTGCGCTCGCCGGTGGGCTTGGCCGTGGTGACGCCATCGGTGTACTCGGGCTCGGCCTGGTCCTTGCAGGCGCTGACGACGGCGTGGATCTCCTCGTCGGTGATGTAGGCGCCCTGCAGCCGCAGCGGCTTGCTGGCGCCCATCGGCAGGAACAGGCCGTCGCCCATGCCGATCAGCTTCTCGGCACCGGCCTGGTCCAGGATGACCCGGCTGTCGGTCAGCGACGACGTGGCGAACGCCAGCCGCGACGGCACGTTGGTCTTGATCAACCCGGTGACGACGTCCACCGACGGGCGCTGGGTGGCCAGCACCAGGTGGATGCCCGCCGCACGGGCCTTCTGGGTGATCCGCACGATGGCGTCCTCGACGTCGCGGGGTGCGGTCATCATCAGGTCGGCCAGCTCGTCGACGATGGCGACGACGTACGGGTAGGGCCGGTATTCGCGCTGGCTGCCCAGCGGCGCGGTGATGGCCCCGGAGCGCACCTTGGCGTTGAAGTCGTCGATGTGACGCACCCGGGAGGCCTGCATGTCCTGGTAGCGCTGCTCCATCTCCTCGACCAGCCACGCCAACGCGGCGGCGGCCTTCTTGGGCTGGGTGATGATGGGGGTGATCAGGTGCGGGATGCCCTCGTACGGCGTCAGCTCCACCATCTTCGGGTCGATCAGGATCATCCTGACCTCCTCCGGTGTGGCCCGGGTCAGCAGCGACACCAGCATGGAGTTGACGAAGCTCGACTTACCCGAGCCGGTGGAGCCGGCGACCAGCAGGTGCGGCATCTTGGCCAGGTTGGCCGAGATGAAGTCGCCCTCGATGTCCTTGCCCAGCCCGATCACCAGCGGGTGGTGGTCGCGGCGGGTCGACGGCGCGGTCAGCACGTCGGCCAGCCGCACCATCTCCCGGTCGGTGTTGGGCACCTCGATGCCGACGGCGGACTTGCCGGGGATCGGCGCCAGCATGCGCACGCTCTCGGTGGCCACCGCGTAGGCGATGTTCTTCTGCAGCGCGGTGATCTTCTCCACCTTGACGCCGGGGCCGAGTTCGACCTCGTACCGGGTGACGGTCGGCCCGCGGGTGCAGCCGGTGACGGCGGCGTCGACCTTGAACTGGGTGAGCACCTCGCTGATGGCGTCGGCCATGACGGTGTTGGCGGCGCTGCGCTTCTTGGGCGGGTCGCCGGCGACCAGCAGGTTCAGCGAGGGCAGCGTGTAGGGGCCCTCGACGACGCGGTCGAGCACCTCGGTCTTCTTGTCGCGGCGGCGGCTCTTCCCGATGGCCGGCTCCGGCGTGGTGGGGATGTCGTCCTCGTTGTCGCGCAGGGCGGGCGCCGGGTCCGCCGCCGACCACGCGTGCGGCTTGTCGTCGGGGGCCGGCGCGCCCTCGTCGTCGAAGCCGTCGGAGAAGTCTTCGGCGGCATAGGAATCGGCATCGGCATCGGCGTCGTCGAAGTCGTCGTAGTCGTCGTAGTCGTATTCGTCGTCGTCGCTGAGCAGTCGGGCGCCGAACATGTTGCGGACCGCGTCGGGCACCTCCCGGATGGTCGTCCCGGTGAGCAACAGCAGGCCGAACATGAAGCCGATGAACAGCAACGGCGCCGCGATCCATGCCGTCAGCCCGTCCGACAGCGGCCCCCCGATGGCGAAGCCGACGAATCCCGCCGCGCGGCGCCGGGCCTCCGGGTCCTCGGGCGAGCCGGACCACAGGTGGCGCAGCCCCAGCACGGAAAGGGCGATCAGGGTGGCGCCCAGGATCAGCCGGGGCCGCGCGTCGGGATTGGGTTGGGTGCGCATCAGCGTCACCGCCACGCCGGCGGTGACGACGGGGAGGGCCAGGACGCCAGCCCCGATGAAGGTGCGCAACAGCGTGTCGACCCACGCGCCGACCGGCCGGGCGGCGTCGAACCAGGAGCTCGCGGCGACCACGACGGACAGGGCGAGCAGCATCAGCGCGATGCCGTCGCGGCGGTGTCCCGGGTCGATCTCCCGGGCCCGCCCGATCGACCGCGCCGCGCCGCCCGTGCTCCGCGCGGCCATCAGCCAGGTGGCGCGCAGGGCACGGCCGCCGGTCAGCCCGGCGGCCACCAACAGCGAATGGTTGCGCCGCCTGGCGGGCCTGCTCGGCCGCTTGCGAGGTGCCGCCGGCCGCGCGCGACCCGACCCGCTCCGCGAAGGGGCCTTTGACCTGCTCGTTCTGGCTTTGGAGCGGGCGGCGGTCTTGTTAGCCATGTCGGCCAGGGTAGTCGCATCGACATCATCTGCACCACCCGCCACACGGGTAACGGTTCGGCCTCGTGCGCCATCTGGCGGGTCGGGCGCCTGACCGCGTGAGTAGGGTGACAACCGGTGACTGAAGTTGTGCGCGTCACCCCACCCCGTTTGCCCCAGGAGGCCCCAGCATGCCCGTCGTCGTCGTTGCCACCATGACCGTCAAACCGGAGTCGGTCGACACAGTCCGCGACATCCTCACGCAGGCGGTGGAGGAAGTGCACAACGAACCGGGCTGCCAGTTGTACTCGCTGCACCAATCGGGCGAGACCTTCGTGTTCGTCGAGCAGTGGGCGGACGAAGAGGCGCTCAAGGCCCACAGCACCGCGCCGGCCATCGGCAAGATGTTCGGCGCGGCCGGCGAGCACCTCGCCGGCGCGCCGGACATCAAGATGCTGCAGCCGGTTCCCGCGGGGGACCCGGACAAGGGTCAGCTCCGGTCCTGATGGCCCGGCCACTCGAGGGCAAGGTCGCCTTCATCACCGGTGCGGCCCGCGGGCAGGGACGCGCGCATGCGGTACGTCTCGCCGCCGACGGCGCGAACATCATCGCGGTCGACCTGTGCGAGCAGATCGCCAGCGTCCCCTATCCCCTGGCCACCGAGGACGACCTGGCGGAGACCGTCAAGCTGGTCGAGGACACCGGCGCTCGCATCGTGGCCGCTCGCGGCGACGTGCGCGAGCGGGCGTCACTGTCGGCCGCGCTGCAGTCGGGTCTGGACGAGTTCGGCCGGCTCGACATCGTCGTGGCCAACGCCGGCATCGCCCCGATGCAGTCCGGCGACGACGGCTGGCGCGACGTGATCGACGTCAATCTGACCGGCGTCTACAACACGATCAAGGCCGCCATCCCGACCATGGTCAAGCAGGGCACCGGGGGCTCGATCGTGCTGATCAGTTCGAGCGCCGGCCTGGCCGGTGTCGGTAGCCCCGATGCCGGCTCGGTCGGCTACGCCGCCGCCAAGCACGGCGTGGTGGGATTGATGCGGGTGTACGCGAATCTGCTTGCCACCCAGTATATTCGAGTCAACTCGATCCATCCCTCCGGTGTGGAGACCCCGATGATCAACAATGAGTTCACCCGGGAGTGGCTGGCCAAGATGGCCGCCGCGACCGACACGCCGGGAGCCATGGGTAATGCCATGCCGGTGGAGGTGCTGCAGGTCGAAGACGTCGCCAACGCGGTGGCGTGGCTGGTGTCCGACCAGGCCCGCTACATCACCGGTGTGACGTTGCCCGTCGATGCCGGGTTCTTGAACAAGTAGCGGCGCATGGCCCGAAATCCCGCCGCGCAGACCGCCTTCGGACCGATGGTGCTGGCGGCGGTCGAACACAACGAGCCGCCGGGCCGCCGCCTGGTGGACGACGACCTCGCGGAACTTTTCCTGCCGACGCCGCTGCGCTGGCTCGTCGCGGCGACGCGCGCGGCGCCGGTGCGCCGCCTGATGATCCGCGCATCGGAGTGGTCCGGCCGCGGCCTGTGGGCGAACCTGGCCTGCCGCAAGCGGTTCATCGGCGACAAGCTGGCCGAAGCCCTGGACGGCATCGACGCGGTCGTCATCCTCGGCGCCGGATTGGACACGCGCGCATATCTTTTGACACGGCAGGTCCGCATCCCCGTCTTCGAGGTGGACCTGCCGGTCAACATCGCCCGCAAGCTCAAGACGGTCCAGCGGGTGCTCGGCGGACCGCCGATGTCGGTGCGGCAGGTGGCACTGGACCTGGAGCGCGACGACCTGCTCACCTCCCTGGCCGAGCACGGCTATCACACCGACTACCGGACGTTCTTCATCTGCGAGGGGGTGACCCAGTACCTCAGCGAGGAGACCGTCCGGCGGACCTTGGAGGGGTTGCGCGCGGCCGCGCCCGGCAGCCGTTTCGTCTTCACCTACGTCCGGCGGGATTTCATCGACGGCACCAACCGGTACGGCACCCGCACGCTCTATCGCAGCGTGCGCCAGCGGCGGCAGTTGTGGCGGTTCGGCCTGCTGCCCGACGAGGTCGGCGGGTTCGTCGGCGAATACGGCTGGCGGCTGCTCGAGCAGGCCGGCCCCGACGAGCTCGTTGCGCGTTACGTCGCACCCACCGGCCGCAAACTCCCTGCCTCCCAGGTGGAGTGGTCGGCCTACGCGGAGAAGCTTTAGCGCGCTGCGCCGTGGACGGGTTCAGACCTCGATGACCGTCGGCACGATCATCGGCTGCCGGCGGTACGTCTCGCCCACCCACTTGCCGACCGTGCGGCGCACCGCCTGGGCGATGCGGCCCGGGTCGGTGATGCTGTCGGCGGCGAGCAATTCCAGCTCGGCCTCGACCCGGCGCACGGCGGGCTCCAGCGCCTTGGGGTCTTCGGAGAACCCGCGCGAATGCAGGTGCGGCGCGGCCGCGGGGCGCCCGGTGCCGCGCTGGACGACCACGGTCACCGCGATGAAACCCGATGACAGGATGAGCCGCTCGCCCAGCGTGATATCGCCGACGTCGCCGCTGATCAGCCCGTCGACGAACATCTTGCCCACCGGCACCGCCCCGGCGATCGACGCCGTGCCGGCGACCAGGTCGACGCTGACGCCGTTCTCGGCCAACAGGATCGACTCCTCCGGCACCCCGGTGCTGGCCGCCAGCTTGGCGTTGGCGCGCAGCATCCGCCAGGTACCGTGCACGGGCATGACGTTGCGCGGCCGCACGCCGTTGTAGAGGAACAGCAGCTCACCGGCGTAGGCGTGGCCCGAGACATGCACGCGCGCTTGGGCGTTGGTGACGACGCGGGCGCCGATCTTGGCGAGCGCGTCGATCACGCCGTATACCGCCTCCTCGTTGCCGGGGATGAGCGAGGACGCCAGCACCACCAGGTCCCCCGCGGTGAGCGTGATGCTGCGATGCTCGCCGCGCGACATCCGCGACAGCGCCGACATGGGTTCGCCCTGGGTACCGGTGGTGATCAGCACCACCCGCTCGGGCGGCATCAGCTCGGCCGCGCCGATGTCGATCACGTCGGCATCGTCGACCCGCAGGAATCCCAACTCGCGGGCGATGCCCATGTTGCGCACCATCGACCGCCCGACGAACGACACCCGCCGGCCCAATGCCACCGCCGCGTCGATGATCTGCTGGACGCGGTCCACGTTGGAGGCGAAGCACGCCACGATGACGCGGCCCTCGGCGCCGCGGATCAACCGGTGCAGCGTCGGTCCCACTTCGCTTTCGGACGGTCCCACGCCGGGGATCTCGGAGTTGGTCGAGTCGCACAGGAACAGGTCCACCCCGGCGTCGCCGAGGCGGGACATGCCGGGCAGATCGGTGGGCCGGCCGTCCAGCGGCAGCTGGTCGAGCTTGATGTCCCCGGTGTGCAGGACGGTGCCCGCGCCGGTGTGCACGGCGATCGCCAGCGCGTCCGGGATGGAGTGGTTGACGGCGAAGTACTCGCACTCGAAGACGCCGTGGGTGCTCCGCTGCCGCTCGGTGACCTCGACGAACACCGGCTTGATCCGGTGCTCGCGGCATTTGGCGGCGACCAGCGCCAGGGTGAACTTCGACCCGACGACCGGGATGTCCGGGCGCAGCTTGAGCAGGAACGGGATGCCGCCGATGTGGTCCTCGTGCGCGTGGGTCAGCACCAGCGCCTCGATGTCGTCGAGCCGGTCGGAGATATGGCGCAGGTCCGGCAGGATCAGGTCCACCCCCGGCTCGTCATGGGTGGGGAACATCACCCCGCAGTCGATGATCAACAGCCGGTCGAGGTGCTCGAAAACCGTCATGTTGCGGCCGATTTCGCTGATGCCGCCCAGCGCGGTGACCCGCAGCCCGCCAGTGGTCAAGGGACCGGGAGGGGCGAGCTCTACATCCACTTACTGGCCACCCTCTAGCTCACCGGAGCACCGATGCCGCGCGCATATCGGCGGCCAGCGCATCGATCTGCTCGGGCGTTGCGGGCATCTGCGGCAACCGGGGATCGCCGACGTCGATGCCCTGCAGGCGCAGACCCGCCTTGGACATCGTCACGCCGCCCAGCCGGCTCATCGCGTCGCAGAGCGGCGCGACGGTGACGTTGATCTTGCGCGCGGTCGCGATGTCACCGGAAGCGAAGGCCGACAACATCTCTCGAAGCTGACCGGCGGCCACGTGCGAGATCACGCTGATGAAACCGGTAGCGCCCATGGCCAGCCAGGGCAGGTTCAGCGCGTCGTCGCCCGAATAGTAGGCCAGTCCGGTCTCGGCGATGATCTGGCCGCCGCTGTGCAGGTCGGCCTTGGCGTCCTTGATTCCCACGATGTTCGGGTGGGCGGCCAGCGCGCGGATGGTCTCGGTGGCGATCGGTATCACCGAGCGCGGCGGGATGTCGTACAGCAGCACGGGCAGCTCGGTGGCGTCGGCGACCGCGGTGAAGTGGGCGATCAGCCCGCTCTGCGGCGGCTTCGAGTAATACGGCGTGACCACCAGCAATCCATGGGCGCCCTCGGCGGCGCAGGCCTGGGCCAGCCGGACGCTGTGGGCGGTGTCGTAGGTGCCCGCACCGGCGATGACGCGGGCGCGATCACCCACCGCCTCCAGCACGACGCGCAGCAGCTCCCGCTTCTCGTCGTCGGTGGTGGTCGGGGACTCGCCGGTGGTTCCGGAGACCACCAGGCCGTCACAGCCGGCGTCGACCAGGTGGTTCGCCAACTGTGCCGCGGCGGCGGTGTCGAGCGAGCCGTCGGGAGCGAACGGTGTCACCATCGCGGTCAGCACGGTTCCCAACCGTGCCGGGGCGTCGAATCCGACCGTGCTCACGGTCTTTAGGTTACCTGGCGGCGGCAAGGGCTTTAGCAACGGCGCGGCGCGGCGGCAGCGCCACTCAGGCCTCGGTCGCCAGCGGGCTGGTGGCCACCTCGGTCCCGTCGGCCAGCGCCGAGATCTCGAAGTCGGCGAACACGGCCGGCGCGGCGTCGACGAGCTGGCGCAGGCACTCGATGGCCAGCCGACGGATTTCCACGTCGGCGTGCTCGCTGGCGCGCATCGCGATGAAGTGCCGCCAGGCCCGATAGTTGCCCGTCACGACGATGCGGGTCTCGGTCGCATTGGGCAGCACGGCACGGGCGGCCTGCCGCGCCTGTTTGCGGCGCAAGACCGCGTTCGGCTGGCCCGCCGCGAGTTTCGCCTCGAGCCTGCCCAGCAGCTCGGTGTAGGCGGCCCGGCTGGCGTCGGCGGCCTCGGTCAGGATTTGCCGCAGTTCGGCGTCGTCTTCCATGCCCGGTGGCACGACGACTCGCGAATCACCCTCGGGCACGTAGCGCTGTGACAGCTGCGAGTAGGAGAAGTGCCGGTGCCGGATCAGCTCGTGCGTGAGCGATCGGGAGATGCCGGTGATGTAGAACGACACGCTCGCGTGCTCGAGCACCGAGAAATGCCCGACGTCGATGATGTGCTTGATGTAGCCGGCGTTGGTCGCGGTCCTGGGATTGGGCTTCGACCAGCTTTGATAGCAGGCTCGGCCGGCGAATTCGACCAGCGCCGGGCCGCCGTCGGCGTCGGTGGTCCACGGCACGTCCGGCGGTGCCAGGAACTCGGTCTTGGCGATCAGTTGCACGCGTAGCGGCGCGGTCTCGGCCACGGCGCTCACCTTAACGCGGTGAGGCCACGGACAGCTCACCCGATATCAACACCGGCAGCAGCGCGTCGCGAAGCGCGGACAGCCGCTCGCTTTCGGTGCGCCGCGCGTGACACAGCGCCCCGAGGCCGGTGATCGTCTCCCGGGCCGCGGTCGGCAGGCGCCGCACGTCGGGGACCGGAACTTCCAGCAGCTCGTGCGGCGGGATCCGCTGATGGCTTCCCGACGTCCCGGCGACCCGGCGTTGCAGTCGTTCGGAAACGTTGGGCTGCCGCAGGGCCGCCCACAGGGCCGACGCGTCGACGCCGCTCGGTGTCAGGACGACGAACTCGCTGCTGGCCAGGGCCATTTCCGGCGGCAGGCCGACCACGTTCCAGATCCGGGGGATGCGCGGGTTCAGTCTCGCGAACAACACGCACGGCCCCGACAAGAGGAACTTGCCGCTCCTGATGGACGCGGCGGGCACGACGCGGGGGTTCGCCCCGTCATCGAACGCGGCGAGGCTGTAGTGCGCGACCGTGTCGTCGAACTCGGCCACGTTGAGCAACCCCGTGGACCGGCTCGCCAGGGCGGACAACGGCACACGCTCGCCGACCGACTCCGCGATGGCCACCATCACGTCCTCGGCGGTGTCGATCACCCGCGCGTTGGCGGATATCTTGTCGTCGAGGGAGCCGAGCAGCTCGGCGATCGCCCGACGCCGCGGCGCCTCCACACTCCGCACCGCCACGTCACGCAGCACCCGCTGGCTGAGCAGCGGTTGTCCCGATCCGCAGCGGTGATCGCCCAGCCGGCAGGTGTGCAACGCGTAGTACCAATACCGCGTCTCGCGTGGATCTTTGGCCCGGCATATCACGGCGTTCTCGGTGACCCAGACGTCGGAGTCGCAATACCGCAGGCTCCCGCACTGCGCCCCGACGCGCCCGAGGACGATCAGCGGACCGGCCGCATTGGGTTCGTTGCAATAACCGATGGCCCCGTTGGCGCCATAGACACGGAACCGTCCGCGCGGGGCGCTCCGCGGCGCGCCGCCGCCGGTGCTGAAGACCAGGTGGTCGCCCAGCGTGGCCGTCACCGCAAGCGCTCCAGTTGCCGGCGCACCACGTCTTCCAGCCGGGCGGATTCGTCGAGCGCGGCCAGCAGGTCGCCGGTCAGCCGGGTGATCTTGTTCCCGATGGGCTCGGCGTCATCGGCGGCGGCGGGCACACCGACATAGCGGCCCGGCGTGAGCGGGTAGCCGGCCGCCGCGATGTCGTCGAGGCAGGCGGACCCGCAGAACCCCGGAACGTCTTGATAGGCGACGCCTTTCGCGGCGGCTGACGGTGATCCGCGCCATGCGTGATAGGTGTCGCCGATCCGGACGACCTCCTCGTGCGTCAGCGCGCGCTCGGCGCGGCTGGCCAGGTAGCCGAACCCACGGGCGTCGATGAACAGCACCTGTCCGGACCGCTCACCCTTGTCGGTGTCGAAGATCCACAGGCACACCGGAATCGACGTGCTGCGGAACAGCTGCGCGGGCAAGGCGACCATGCAGGAGACCAGGTCGGCGTCGACGATCCGCGCACGAATATCGCCCTCCCCCAGCCCATTCGACGACATCGAACCATTGGCCATGACCACCCCGGCCCTTCCGCCGGGGGCGAGTTTGGACAGGATGTGCTGAATCCACGCGTAGTTGGCGTTGCCGGCGGGTGGGACACCGAATCGCCAGCGCGGGTCGTGTTCGTCGCGGGCCCAGTCCTTGATATTGAAGGGCGGATTGGCCATCACGTAGTCCATGTGCACTCCGGCGTGCTGGTCCTCGAGGAGCGTGTCGCCCCAGCGGGCGCCCAGGCCGGTGTTGTCGATGCCGTGCACGGCGAGGTTCATTCGCGCCATCCGCCAGGTCTGCTCGACGCTTTCCTGCCCGCAGATCGTGACGTCCGCGGGATCGCCGTCGTGCTCGGCGATGAACCGTTCGGTCTGCACGAACATGCCGCCCGAGCCGCAGCACGGGTCATAGACCCGCCCTCGTGCGGGTTCCAGCATCTCGACGATCACCCGTACCACGCTCGGCGGGGTGAAGAACTCGCCGCCCCTGCGGCCTTCCGCGCGCGCGAAATTGCCCAGGAAGTATTCGTACACCTCGCCCAGGAAGTCGCGGGCGTGGCCGGGTTCCCCGAGTCGCGCGGAGTCGAGCAGGCGCAGCAGGTCACCGAGCCGGCGCTGGTCGAGCCGTTCGCACAGCCGTGGCAGCGCCATCGCCTCCATCGCGTCATCGACGAGCCGGCCAAGCCTGGGCGATTCGGCGTTGTGCCTCAACAGTTCCCACTGCGCGTCGGAGGCGTGGCGGAGATACACCAGCCCGAGGACGACGTCCTTGTACTGGCTCGCCGGCAGGGATCCGCGCAGCGTGTTGGCGGCCTTCCAGAGCGTGTCTTTGAGCTCCTTGTCCGCCGCCCCCATCAGGCGGCCGCCCGCAGGTCGGCGGCCAGATCGCCCCGGGTCGCGACGCTGAACCCGCCCAGCCCCAGCCAGGACGCCATGGACCGCAGCTCGCCGGCCAGCGCCTCGACCACGCGCGGCCGCGGGATGTCGGGTTCGCCGAACGCGCCCACGACGCGCAGCGTGTCGCCGGCCCGGTCCGCCTTGAGGTCGACGCGGGCGACCAGTTGCCCGTCCATCAGCAGGGGCCACACGTAGTAGCCGTACTGGCGCTTGTGGGCCGGGGTGTAGATCTGGGCGCGGGGGGGATACCGGCACA